>CAJFUU010000019.1 GCA_904420265.1 uncultured Clostridia bacterium | reverse complement strand
GCCCTTGCCGTCCGGCGGCAACAGGCCAGCAAGCGCCTCCTCAATTTCGGCAAGCATCTCGTCCTCCATCTGCTTGAGCAAGTCGCGCACGCTTTCATAATGCGCGTAAAACGTGCCTCTGTTCACACCCGCCTTTTCGCATAGCTCCTTAATGGAAATGCTCTGCACGGGTTTGACGCGCAAAAGGTCGGTAAACGCGCGGCGAATGAGCATTTTTGTCACCCGCGTGCGATGATCCTTTCCGGCCATGATTCTCCCCCTTTAAAGCGTTCTTTTCTGTGTCGGCGGCGGCAAACCCGACAAATTTTGTCGTTTATGTGCAAAAACCACACATTTGGCTCCAAATTGACGCTTGCGCTCGGTTCCAGCTTTTACTATACTACAATTAGAGAAGATAATCAACAGTATTGTTTATTTTATTTGGAGGTGTTGCATATGCGCGCAATCTACATTGTCACCGGCGCGGCCGGCCATCTGGGCGGCACCATTGTGCGCCTGCTTTCCCGTGCGGGCGTGGAGGTGCGGGCGCTGACGCTGCCCGGAGAACGCCAGCGCGTCTTGCGCGGCGTCCGTTGGTTTTGCGGCGATGTATGCAGCCCCGAAAGCCTGCGTCCCCTGTTTGCAGGCCTGGAAGACAGAGAGGTCTACGTGATTCACGCGGCGGGCGTGGTGGACATCTCCGGCGAACTCACCCGGCGCATGCAAACCGTGAATGTGGAAGGCACAAAAAATATATTGCGCCTGTGCCGTGAATTTGCGGTGAAGCGCCTTGTGTATGTCAGCAGCGTCCACGCTCTGCCTGAGCGGGAAGACATGGGCGTCATGCGCGAAGTACGCTCCTTTTCGCCCGATTGGGTGACGGGAGGCTACGCCAAAACCAAGGCGGAGGCTACGCAGGCTGTGCTGGACGCGGCGGCGGACGGCCTTGACGCGGTGGTGGTGCATCCATCGGGCATTCTTGGGCCCTATGACGACGCAGGCAACCATCTGGTACAAATGCTGCGCGACTATCTGCGCGGCAAACTGCCCGCCTGCGTGCGCGGCGGCTATGACCTGGTAGACGTGCGCGACGTGGCGTCCGGCTGTATCCGCGCGGCCATACACGGTCGCGCCGGAGAATGCTATATACTCTCCAACCGCCATTATGAAGTTTGCGACGTGCTCAAACTTGCCCGCGAAACCGGCGGCGGCCGCCGCCTGCCGGTGTTGCCCATGTGGATGGCGCGCGCCGCCGCGCCGCTGCTCGGCTGGGTTGCCCGCCTTTGCCGGCGCCGGCCACTGTATACGCGCTATTCGCTCTATGCGCTCGCCAGCAACGACCGCTTTGACCATGACAAGGCCACTGCCGAGCTGAACTACCGTCCGCGCGATTTGCGCACAACCGTGCGCGATACCGTGCGCTACCTGAAATCCCATGAAGAACCGCGGCGCCATATCTCCGCCGCCACGCGCCTGCGCAGCCTGTTGCGCCTGCCGCGGCGCAGCACGTGTTGAGGCGTATGTAGTCGCTCATTCCTTTCAACGGAGACCATGCAGGAAAAGCGCCCCTGGCAGCAGGGGCGCTTTAAACTGTTGCAAAGTCAACGGTCTGGCAGCGTGGCGACTCCTCAGGCAGAGCCCAAACTTGCAACCCTTCGGTTAAGCAGCGGGGAAACAGGCAAAACGGTGATTCTCTCTCACCAAACGCAATCGCGGATAATCTCTTTTCATAAATTGCGTTTGCGAACAGGATTCCAAACTCCCTTTTTCCAAATCATTATAATCTTTTCTGTAGGAGAAAACTTATCTGAAGCCAAACAGGGCGGCGGCATCAAGCTTGACGCCGTTGCCCTGTCTGTTGGGACGCACATAGCGCTGTGCATCACCTGAAGCAGACAAACGGACGCTTTGGAGATATAATCACCCACTATGAGACCCGGGTTATACGGTTTCATCGGTACAGAGCGCGGCCAGCGCCGGAAGGTCGGTCACTGTCAGCCGGCCGCGGGTGGTGGCGAGGATGCCTTTGCCGCGCAGCACAGCCAGTTCCCGGGTGATTTGCACGCGGCTCATGCCCAGGATGTCCGCCAGGTCTTCCTGCGTCATCTCAATGACCAGGCCGGAGTTCGCGGGTTGATTCATCGTCAGCAGGTACAACAGGTTGCACAGTTTCACCTGGGAGGGATTAAATTCCTGATGGATGGTCTCAAAGAGAAAGAGGTTGACGTACTTGGAATACCAGTTGACCACGCTCTCGCTCAGCGCCGCATTCGCCTCAAACATGGCCCTGAACTGGGCCACGGTGAATTCCAGCGCCCTGATTTTGGACAGGGCGACCGTGGTCAGCGACCGTTCAATTTTGAAATCCGTGGTGTGGTAGCCGGGCATCACCGTACCGGGGCCGTGAAAGCTGATGATCTTCCGCCGCCCGCTTTCGTGCTCCGCAAAATGCATCGCCGCGCCGGAAATAAAGTAGTGTAGGCGGTCATAGGGCTGGCCGGGACGCCACAGGTAGTCGCCCTTGCGAAACGCTCGCTCCCGATGCGGCTGCGTGCGAAAATAATCGCAAAAGTCCCGGAAGTCGTCTGCGAAATAATATCTGGGCGTCAACATGGAAATCACCCCGCTCACGGATTGCCGTTGGGGCGATTATACCACGAAGAGCTGCGCGTTTCCAGCGAAAAAACGTGAAATGGAGGCCAACCCATGCATATTGTGATGATCACCGGAAGCCCGCACAGGCACGGGGCCTCCGCGCTGTTGGCGGAAGAATTCCTTCGCGGCGCACAGGAAGCCGGTCACACCGTCTTTCGGTTTGACACAGCCTTTGAATGCGTTCACCCCTGCATTGGCTGCGAGCGCTGCGCATGTGGAGAAAACCCCTGCGTCTTTCAGGACGCAATGCGCGAACTGTATCGGGAACTGCCAGGGGCGGACATGGTGGTTTTCGTCTCGCCGCTTTATTACCACGCCATGTCGTCGCAGATCAAAATGGCCATCGACCGCTTCCATGGGATCGACAATGCGCTGCGGGGTTCGGGCAAGAAGGCCATGCTGTTGATGACCGCCGCGGACAGGGAGGAACACATCTTCCGCGGCGCGGCAGGCAGCTACCATGAGATGGTGTGGTATCTTGGTTGGCAGGACTGCGGGATGCTTCTGTGTGGCGGCTGCTACACCCGGGAGGACATCGAAAAAACCGGCTATCCTCAAAAAGCCTATGCGCTGGGAAGGGCACTCCAATGACCTTGAGGGGCGCATACTTGTCCCAGACACTCCTCGTAAAGGGAGCAGAAGTCAAAAAAACCGAACCGTCGCGCCGCGCATGGCGACAGGACTGGAGCGGATCGTATACCGCGCTGGGGCGCTTTTGCCAAAGGCGCAGGGGTATTATATTATGGATGGGCGGAAACGCCCTGACTGAAGGAAGGAGAACAGAGCATTATGAAACACAAAATCAAGCTCACCGTCATCGACAAAAAGCTGTATCCGGAGTTGCAGCGGCAATACTGCGCCGATCCCAATGCCGGCGCGTGTGCCTGTTACAACGTGGGAGACGAGTTCATCTTTGAACGGAGCGACGACCGGGATGATTTCTGGCACATGGGTCAAAACACTTTGGTCAAGACCAGCGCCGATCCCAACACCGTGGCGGGCGGCCCGAAAATGCCGCACTGCTCGGAAGCGTGGGACGCCATCGCCCGGTATATCTACACCGGCCTGCAGGGCGGTTCCATCATGAAGGGATGGATGAACCAGGAGAACACCATGATCGCCTGCTGCTCCGACGGAACGCGGCCGGTCATCTTCAAAATTGAGCGCGTCGACGAAGCGGATTGATTGGCTTTGCGCTGCAAAGAGGCTTTTACATACCCCTCAGGCGGGCAAGCGGTCCTCCATGCCTGAGGGGTTCCCCATACTTTTTGTGTCATTCGCATCTTTTCGCCGCGCACATAAGCGTTCCAATGCTCCCGGCTCCGATTGTCCTGCGCACCGCGGCGATGGGCCGACGGCGTTACCCGCAAATACCGCTTTTCAGCCCTGGCGTTCTGCGTATACGCCAGCATGAAGAGCATCAGCGCAAGCAACGCGGCGATCGGGATATACAGCCGCGCCCCGCAGAGCCATTCCACCGCATTTCCAATCCGCACGCCCATGTATCCCATGGCTGCCACCAGAATTGCAATGAAAAGCACCGCGAAGGTCTTGGTGGTAATGAATTTCCCAAATTTCGTTTCCATGAAAGCGCTTCCTTGTCGTGTTTTTTCAGCAGAAGAGCGCGCCAATTCGCAATGCGCTTTCCGTCAGATAGCTCTCCGTTTTATCCGCCTATCATTGAACGATATTCTGCACGCCCAGAACAATGCTGTTGATCCCCAGCAAAACCAGGTAGGCGCCCGTTATCACCGGAAGCGAAAACAGCGAGAGGAACGGGGAAAACAGCAGCATCGCGCCCAGGATCAGGCCGATAATATTGACCGTCAGCGCAAAGATATAGTATCCTTCTCCGCGCTCATAGCGGATGCAGGGCAGCCTCTCCAGCTCGGAAACGCAGTGGGCGATAAACCAGATTGGGAATAGAATCATCAGGGATATGCCTCCCGCCGCGGGATGAAACAGCAGCATAACCCCTGCGGCAATGCTGAAAGCGCCGGAAGCCAGCCCGATAACCGGGACAAAGCCCGTGCTGTAATCCATTTTTGCGCAGGAAACAATGTCTACAATGCCGGTGAAGACCGCCAGGACGCCATAAAACACGATCATGCCGGCGAATGTGGTCCGCAGATGTGAGAGCGCGTAAATGCCGGCGAAAAGCAGGAATATGCCCAAGATCAAACTCAATATCCCCATTACACGCTGCTTCTTCATGAAAATCCCCCGTCCATATTGGGCCATTGACAGGCCGCTTTGTGAAAGGCACGGAAACGCTTTCAACGGATACATCGTATGATGCCTGCCGTTGGCCATGCGAGCCAACGGCAGGCAGAATCTATGTCAAGAGCGCGTTTCACGCGGCTCAATCGCGTACATCCGCTTACTTGTGGTGCTTTGTCAGCCCAAAGGCTTTGGAACATTCCATCACCACAAGCGGGATGAGGATCAGGCCCAGCGCCATGGCGTAGCCCTCGACCGGCAAAACGATCAGCCCGAAAGCGGTGCGCACGGGCGTGAACAGCACCAGCGCCATCAGCAGCAGGGAAACCAACGCCGCCCGGTTGAGGTTATGGTTGGAAAACGGCCCAATCCTGAACAGGGAGTGTTCGGAGCGCATGTTATACGCCTGCACGATCTGCGAAAGCGCCAGCACGGTAAACGCCATGGTCTGTCCGCCCGCCTCCAGTCCGGTCAACCGCTCGCCCAGCCAGAACGCTACCAACGACAATATGCCGAACATAACGCCCTGCAAAACGATGCGCACGCCGTAGCCGTGGGCAAACAGGCTCTCGTCCTTGGGCTTGGGCTTTCGCTCCATCACATCGCTTTCCACCGCCTCCATGCCCAAGGCAATGGCCGGCAGGCTGTCGGTCACCAGGTTGATCCACAAAAGCTGCATGCTCATCAGCGGGCTCTTGTGCCACAGCAGCATCGCCACAAACACGGTGATGACCTCGCCGATGTTGGTACCCAACAGGAACCCGACCACCTTCTTGATGTTGGCGTAGATGCCGCGGCCTTCGCGCACCGCATCGACGATGGTGGCAAAGTTGTCGTCGGTCAGCGTCATGTCCGCCGCGCCCTTGGCCACGTCCGTGCCTGTAATGCCCATGGCGCAGCCAATGTCTGCGGCTTTCAGCGCCGGCGCGTCGTTGACGCCGTCGCCCGTCATGGCCACCACGTGGCCCTTGCGCTGCCACGCCTTCACGATGCGGATTTTGTTCTCCGGGGATACGCGGGCGTATACCGAGATATTTTCCACCTGCAGATCCAGCTCCGCATCCGTCATCGCGTCCAACTCCGCGCCCGCAATGGCCAAATCCCCAGGCTGCATGATGCCCAGGCTCTTGGCGATGGCCGAGGCCGTCACCACATGGTCGCCGGTGATCATCACCGGCTTGATGCCCGCCGCACGGCAGGTCTTCACGGCTTCCCTGGCCTCGGGGCGCGGCGGGTCGATCATGCCCACAAGCCCCATGAAGGTCAGCCCGCTTTCCAGTTCTTCCGAAGTGGGCGTGTCCGGCACGCGCTCAATTTCTTTATAGCCGATGGCCAGCACCCGCAAAGCGGCGGAACTCATCTCCTCGTTCATGGAACGGGCGGCTTCGATGTCTCCCGCTATACAGCGCTTGGCCATTACGTCAAACGCGCCCTTGACGATGACGATGTTCTTGCCGTCGATGCGGTTCACTGTGCTCATCAGCTTGCGGTCGGAGTCAAAGGGCAGCTCCGCCAGCCGGGGATAGTCGCGGTTCAGCGCCTCCTTGGGCATGCCGTTTTTGTGCGCCGCCAGCACGATGGCCGTCTCCGTGGGGTCGCCGATGTGCTGCACCTCCGCGCCGTGGAAGGCAACCGACCCGTCGCAGCAAAGCGTGCCGTAGCGCAAAAGCTGCCGGACCGCCTCGGAATTGCTGTCGCCGATGTTTTCCTGCATTTGCGTGCCGTCTACATAGGCGCTCACAAGGGTCATGCGGTTTTGCGTCAGCGTGCCGGTCTTGTCCGAACAGATGACTGAAGCGCCGCCCAGCGTTTCCACGGCGGGCAGGCGGCGGATGATGGCGTTTTTCTTCACCATGCGCTGCACGCCGATGGACAGCACAATCGTCACAATGGCCGGCAGTCCTTCCGGGATGGCGGAAACGGCCAGGGAGACGGCCGTCATGAAGATCTCCAGCGCGGGAATGCCGTTTACGAGGCCAACCACGAATATGATTGCGCAGGCGGCCAGCGCCAGAATGCCCAGATACTTGCCAAGCTGCGCCAGCTTCTGCTGCAGGGGCGTCTGGCCGTCTTCTTCATTGTCCAGAAGGTTGGCGATTTTGCCCATCTCGGTATTCATGCCCGTGCCGGTCACGACGGCGGTGGCGGTGCCGTAGGTGATGGAGCAGCCGGAAAACACCATGTTGCTGCGGTCGCCCAGCGGCGCATTTTCATCCACAATCGCGTTCGCGTCCTTTTCCGAGGGCACGGATTCGCCGGTCAGCGCTGATTCCTCGCTCTTGAGAGCGGCGCTGCGAAGCAGCCGCGCGTCGGCCGGGACAAAATCGCCGGCCTCCAGGCGGATTACGTCGCCCGGCACCAGTCCGGCCGCGTCAATCACCTGCTCCGCGCCGTCGCGGATCACGCGCGCATGCGGCGCGGAAAGGTTTTTGAGCGCGTCCAGCGCCTTTTCCGCCTTGCTCTCCTGCATGACGCCCATAATGGCGTTCAGAATCACAATCAGCAAAATCAGCACCGGTTCAAAAAATTCCTTGGGATTACCCTCCACGCAGGCGATTACAAAAGATATGGCGGCTGCCACAAGCAGAATCAGGATCATAACGTCCTTGAACTGTTCCAGAAACCGCTGCCAGTTGGTCTTTTTCTTCTTTTCCCGCAGCTTGTTTTCTCCATACTGCTGCAACCGCTCACGCGCCTGCTTCGCGCTCAAACCTCTGACTGCGTCAGAGTCAAGCTGTGAAACGACCGTTTCTGTGGTTTCGTTATGGTATGCCACGTGACTTCCTCCTTCGGAAATGGTGTATGGACATTATAGGGGGATTCTTGGTTCTTGTCATGGGACAGCTCTTTTGAGGCGTCCAACTTTTTCTCACATCGGAAAATGTGTTACCTTTTGGGACACATTGGAGATTCTGTCCCAAAATGAACGGAAAAACCGTCTTGAAAAAGCGGTGGACATGGTATAGTATATGTGACATAATGAAGTAACTTGCACAGCGTTCGGCGATGCCTGCGCGCAGGTTTTGAATTTCCTGCATCCAAACCGGCGAACCTTATCCGCTGTTGCTGCGAGTAGGAATTGTCTGCTTTTATATATGAGCCGCCGTCCTTCGCGACAAGCGTTCGCCTTTGGAAGAAGTCGCATGGGCATTGGGCCTGCTTGCAGTGGCAACCGATTTGCAGCCTGGATGCGCCCGCTTGTCGCGGCGCGCCGCAGCGATATTTGTGAGACAGAGGAGGTTCCGGGTTGGCAGATTCAAATATTACCAAGCGCGCGCTGGCGTCCGCCTTAAAGGATCTGATGCGGCAGTTTCCGTTTCAGAAAATCAGCGTGGCGGATATATGTCAGAAATGCGATATGAACCGAAAGAGTTTTTATTATCACTTTCGGGACAAGTATGAATTGATGAATTGGATTTTTGATATGGACTTCATCAAGGTCATGGATATGGCTCCGGCGGACGACCCGATTGCCGCCCTGATGGCCCTGGGCCGCATCATGTACGACAGCCGCGGCTTTTACCGCAACGCGCTGGCGGTAGAGGGGCAGAATTCGCTGCGCGAGCATATCCACGAAATCCTGCGCCCGCTTTTGCAGGAGCGGTTAAAGGAAGCCCTGATCGACGAGGACAGCTCGTTTTATGTCGAGTTTTTTCTCGACGCCCTCATCAATACCACGTTTCGCTGGATCAGCGATGAAAACTGCGAGCCCCCGGAAAAGTTTCTCCCACACTTCTTCTCCTGCGTCGTTTCCACATCCAAATACATCCTTCAGAAATACGATGAATAGCAAAAAAGCGCTGGAATGTTCCGGCGCTTCAGGTGTCAAAAAACCAAGAGAGAACGGGAGGGCGGAAGCCCTTTCGCGCTTTCATCGTATTCGACGGCAGGTTAAAAATCCCACAGGGTTTTCAAGTCGACCAAAGCCGACCGCTTTTGACGATTTGAAAAATCGGCAAAACCGCCTCGCGTACATCGGGGACGGGGCGATTCTTGCATTGGGAAATCCCATTTTCCAGAAAAAATCGCTTCCTCACAATTTTCGTTTGTGCCGCAAAGCAGCACGGGCGGAAATTGGAGAGGGTGTCCGGAGGCACAGAATCCTGCGGGATTCTGCAATCTCGCCAAAGGCAAAACTACCACGGCTCAAATTTTCAATTTGAGTCGTGGTATCCAGCGGGGGGCACTCCCCCGTCCGCCTGCTTGTCAAAAATGCTTTTTTACAAGCTGAAGCGCCGGAATGTTCCGGCGCTTTTCCCGCGTCATTTTTTCAGAAAGCGTTTCAGTATATCTTTCAAATCCGATGAAAACAGGTTGCAGTCGGTGTCCCTTCTCTGCCCGGCCAGTGTGAAGAAGGAACCGTCCGGCCGGAAACCCGCGGAGCAGCCGTCGTCGGATATGACCGTGTCAATCTCCAGCACATCCCTTACGGTCTCCCACAGAATCGTCGCAAACCCCTGTTCCTCGCGTTTGCGCACAATATAGTCGTAAAGGATTTCCCGCTCCTCACGCGTGGTGTTTTCAGCGGGCATAAAGGCTGTGAAGGTCGCGTTCATGTTCTGCGTGTCATAAAGAAGGTTGTCGTTCAAAATATCCTTCATGTTTTTCGGTGAATACTCCATATGAATCGCATAGAGCATTTCCCGTTCGCGCAGACGCCTGCAGGCCGCTTCGGTCCGATCCTCCAGCGCGATGCTGAGCATGAGGTGATTCAGTCCAGCGGCCCTGTCCAGCACCTGCTCAAACTCGCCGTCCGGTTCGCAAAAGAGGATAAACGCGCAATCTTCATGCCCAGCCATCAGGTCGAACAGGCCGTCGGCAAATTCGTCCGCGTGCAGAAACCATGTGTAAATCCCCAGCTCTTTTCCCTGCCGGAGCAGAGCGCCATACGCATCGCCGCGCTCGGGAAAAGTCCGGCTGTCAATCTCCAGAAACAGCGCCCAGGGGATGTTGAAGCCCTCCGCCGCCTCAATCTCCCGTATCCTTTTTGCGCCCAGCGTGCAGCCGTTGTAGCCGATATTCATGCCGAAGCGCAGCAGGCGCTCATGGTCAATATTCTGCGCGATATTGCGCACAAGCCGGTAATAGGCGCTGTGCTCGTTGCTCAATAGCCGCTGGGCTGTTTGGAAAAACCTCGTTTGAAACCGCCCCTTGCTGAAATTCAGCGCCATGTCAACAAGGTTGCGAATGCCTCGTTCCGGCGAATCCTTGATGTCGCGCAGGGTCTTCCGCACAAAGGTTTCGATCAGCGTTCTTTTCAATGTATTGTCTATCATGGGCGCTTGCCTCCATTGTTTTGCTCTATGCCTTGCTCAGAAAATCCTCAATCGCCCTGCTGTCCGCAAGGCCCTTTTCATACAGACGCTTGAGCAGCTTTGGGTCGCGCGTAAGCGTGCTGACGCCGCAGGTATGATCCGGGGCGATAATCAACGCCCTGCCCTGCCCCTCGTACTGCCTGGCCAGCGCCACCCCGGCGTTGTAGTTGTCCGCGCGTCGCCTAAGTTTTTCGGCCGCTGCCGGATAATTTTTCTGAATGCCCCTGGCCAGCCGGATATCCTTGCCGGGAACCCGGATTTCGTTCCTGGGCTTGGTCAGGATTACGACCACTCGCTCGCAGCCCATATCAAACGCCTTCTGCATGGGCGCGGGATCCGCCAGCGCCCCGTCATAATACTTTTTGCCGTAAACCTCATAGGGCCTGCATACAAACGGTATGGCGGAGGACGCCTTCAATATCTCATAATAATCCTGCGCCAGATCCCCCTTGTCGAAATACTTTGCCTCGCCGCTGACGGCGTCCGTGGCCACGACAATCATATCCATGGGATTTTTCATGATTGCGGCATAGTCCAGCGGATATTCTCCCCCGGAATTGCTGAGCGTTCCATACACATAGTCGAGGTCAAGAAACGATCTTTTTTTCAGGAAATTGCGCAGGCTCGCATATTCCCTGCGTTGCCCGTATTCCGTGTAAAACTTATAGTTTCTCCGCTTCTGTCCCGCGGCATAGGAGGCTATGTTCGCGCTCCCGGCGGATACGCCGACGCCCAGGTCAAATCGGATATGGCGTTCCATGCAATAGTCAAAAACGCCAGCGGCATAAATTCCGCGGAATCCGCCGCCAACGTCTACAACACCGGTTCGAAGTTGCATTGCCATCTCTTCTCCATTGCACAATATGATATTCCAATCATAAGAACACTTTGCCGCCAGGGCAAGGGACACTTTCCCGCAGGCGTCCCAAAAGGTAACACTTTTTTGGATGTGTTACAAAATAGGACGGTTGCGCGCAATCTGTCCCATGACTTTCGCCGACTTCCCCGCTATGATTGGTATCAATCTCACCTCAAAGGAAGGAGCATTTTTATGGGCAACAGCCGAGCCAAAGAGGCCATGCAGAACTTCGCGATCAACCAGGCGCTAAAATACATCGAGGGAAATCCGGAGGAAAACATTCCCAAACTGATGGCGCTGGTGGACAAATTCAGCCCCGCCGACTGGTATACCACGCAGCGCAGCGTGGTCCGCAAGGTCATTGAGGAGAAGAGCAACTGGTACCAGCTGATTCTGCGGGTCTACGATCTCGATCCCGACGTGTGCAAGGCGTTCTTCCGGAATTTCCTGTTCAACGCCAGCCTCAAGGGCAGCGCCACGCAGGATGAATGGGCCGAGCGCGAGGGCTGCAACATCCCCTGGGCGATCCTGCTCGACCCCACCTCCGCCTGCAACATGCACTGCACCGGCTGCTGGGCCGCTGAATACGGCAACCGCCTGAACCTGAGCATGGAAGCCATGGATTCCATCATCCGCCAGGGCAAGCAGATGGGCACTTATATGTATATCTACACCGGCGGCGAGCCGCTGGTGCGCAAGGCCGACATCATCAGGCTGTGCGAAATGCACCCGGACTGCGAATTTTTGTCCTTCACCAACGGCACGCTGATCGACGAGGCCTTCTGCAGGGAAATGCTGCGCGTGAAAAACTTCGTGCCCGCCATTTCTCTGGAGGGGTTTGAAGACGCCAACGATTCCCGCCGCGGCCAGGGCGCGTATCAGAAGGTGGCGAACGCCATGCGCCTGCTGAAAGAACATAAGCTGCCCTTCGGCATCTCCGCCTGCTATACCTCCCGGAATTATGAGGATATCACCAGCGAGGAATTCTTCGATTACATGATCGATTCCGGGGCGCTGTTTGTCTGGTTTTTCCACTACATGCCCGTGGGCAACGCCGCCGCGCCGGATCTTTTGCCCACGCCCGAGCAGCGGGAAACCGTCTACCGCCGCATCCGCGAATACCGCAAAACCAAGGCCATCTTCTCCATGGACTTCCAGAACGACGCCGAATACGTCGGCGGCTGCATTGCCGGCGGGCGCAGGTATCTGCACATCAACGCCAAGGGCGACGTGGAACCCTGCGTGTTCATCCACTATTCCAACTGCAACATCCACGACGTAACCCTGCTGCAGGCGCTCAAGAGCCCGCTGTTCATGGCCTATCACGACGGCCAACCCTTCAACGAAAACATGCTGCGCCCCTGTCCGATGCTGGAAAATCCGGAAAAGCTGCGCGCCATGGTCAACGAGACCGGCGCAGTCAGCACCGACTATGAAAGCCAGGAGGACGTCGATCACCTCTGCGGCAAGACAGTGCCCTACGCCGAAAAATGGACGCCCAAGGCCAACGAGCTCTGGAATCAGTGCCTCGCCTGCAAGGGCTGCAAGAATGGAGAGGGATGCCAGTGAATGCTGGGGCCCTTCCTGACTATAGAATTTTCACGGATGCAACCGCGGACTTCCCTGCCGGCATGCCGGCGGGGATGCCGCGCGTTGCAATCATCCCCATGGAAGTGACGGCCGGCAGCGACAGCTTCCTGTATGGGCCGGGCGGAAATCTGACGGTTGCGCGGTTCTATGCCATGCAGCGCGGGGGTAAGTTTGCCACCACCTCTCAGATCAACCCGGCCGCATACGTGCAGTTTTTTGAATCCGCGCTGAAAGAGGGCTTCGACGTTCTGTATCTCTGTTTCTCCTCGGGCATGTCCGGCTGCTTTGGCAACGCGCGGCTGTGCATGGACGATTTGCGCGAAGCGTATCCGGATCGGAGGCTGATCTGTCTGGATACGCTCGCCGCGCCGGCCGGGGAAGCCCTGCTCGTGGCCGAAGCCGCGCGCCGGCAGCAGGAGGGGATGATGTTGGAGGACTTGGCCGCATGGGTGGAAGCGCACAGGCTCCAGGCCTGCCACTGGTTTCCGGTGGACTGCTTCGACCATTTGCGGCATGTCGGCAGAATTTCCGCTGCCGCCACCGTGGGCAGCGTGCTGAATACCAAGCCACTTCTACAAGTGGACGCCGAGGGCATACTGGGCGTCGTAAAAAAGCCGCGCGCCGGGAAAATCATCCAGTATGTGCGCAGGATTCGCTCCATTTTCGTCAGCTTTATTTCCGGGCAGGTGCTCGAAGCCTTTATTCTCGGTTCCATGGTCTTTGCCGGCACGGCGATCTTCCGCTTTCCCCACGCGTGTCCATCGGCGCGCTGGTCATGCTGATGGCGTTTGTGCCCATTGCCGGCGCGTGGATGTCCGCCATCATCGGCGCGATCCTCATTCTGGCGACGGAAGGGTTCGGAAAGGCGCTGGGCTTTGTCGTGCTGATCATTGTCATTCAGCAAATCGAGGGGAACCTGATTTATCCCAAGGTCATGGGCAAGCGGGTGGGCCTTCCCTCCCTGTGGGTACTGGTCGCCATTACGCTGGGAAGCGGCGTCGCCGGCGTATGGGGCATGCTACTGTTTGTGCCGGTCTTTGCCACCGCTTATCCGTTGCTCCGCGATGCGCTCCATTCCCGCAGGGCGCGGCAAAGCGCTTCAGCGGACGCATAATGCAAGACCGTCCTCCGCCGAACATATCAGCCCCTATAGATAACGGAAGTGGTGTCCGCATGGAGCGCCGTTTCCTTGTCATCGTTGTGTTATTATACCGCCAGCGCAAACGGCCCGCTTTTCCGCAAGCGCGGCCAGGCCCTTCTTCCCATCTTCTTCCCCGGCATATACGGCTGCAAAAACCATCTTTCCCCGCTCCCTGTCGCCCGAAACCAGTAAGCGTTGCGCCGCACGGAGCAAAAAATCCCCCCGGCCTTGTCCAAATGCCGGCAGGGATTATCATGGCAAACGACACGCCTAAGCGTCGAGCAGTTGAAGTTCGCCCCCGTCCAGCGCGCCCATGACGTAGCGGGCGCGCCCGTTCCGCTTGGCGGCGTAGAGCAGCCGGTCGGTTTCCGAATAGAGCGTTTGCATATCATAGGGATAGGCAAACCGGCAGGCCCCAATGCTGCACGTCACCTTTTCCTGGGCATCCAGTATCGTGGAAATTTCGGTCAGGAACGCGTCCAGTTTTTGAGACAATTGCATTTTGGTCATTGGGCTTGTAAGCAACACCGCAAATTCGTCTCCGCCCATTCTTCCAATGCCGCCGTAGGCTGAGAAAATGGACGACAGGCTCTGCGCCACCCTTTTTAAAACGAAATCCCCGACCGGGTGCCCCAAGGTGTCGTTGATGGATTTAAAGTAATCCAGATCCACAAACAGGAACCAACCCGCGCCCGAAGCCATGGCCTCCTTGCTTTCCAAATGGTTTTCGCAATAGTGGTTAAACATTTTGCGGCCCATCGCCCCGGTAATGGCGTCCAGCTGCCCTATGTATTCCCGGTAAGACAGGTATCTGTATACCACGAGCACGCAAACGGCCAGAAGAAAGTTCAGGGCCAGCGTCGCAAACAGGGATTGAAGCTGAAGGTGAAAAAGGTCGCGCTCGGCCTCGGCGGAAAGCGACAGTCCATGAACGCCCAGCATATAGGTCATGCGCTGGGCAAAGTAAAACGTAGTGGCCACAACAGCGCACAGTATGCAAAACAGAAAGAGCACCCCTGACACGCGAAGCCTGCCCCTTTCTCGCTTCGCATTCTCGGTTTCGCACGCTCGATCCAGATAGGCGTTGAAATTCCTGATTCCCTCGCGCTGCCGGAGGTTCCATGCCCCCTCCACAACAAGCAGGCAGAGCAGAGACAAGGAGGCGTCGCTGACATCTACATGGAAAGCGTTCGCGAAATTATATCCCAATTCGGGGAACAGAAGCCCCATTGCCGCGTAAACCAAAATGGAATGCAATTTGGGAGAAAGCAACGAAACCACGCCAACCCCGATCCGGGGATGACGCAGTTTTTTGACGAGCATGAAAAGTACTCCCACCAGCCATCCAAATAAGGCCCTTGTGCCAACGCTCAACAAAAGGCTGCCCAGCGGATAATCGCTCAAAAAGGGAGAAAACATCTTGTCCAGAGGCATAACGTAATAGGCAGAGGCCTTATACATGCTGGACAGGCCAAAGAACAACCCTATCGCCGTTGACTGCCCGGCGCCAAGAAAACAGCCCGCGATCAAGATAGGAATGTACGCAATGGTGATGGAAATGGGTTCAATATGTATGTATCCCAAAAACGTGAAGGACATCAAAAACTCGATGGCCACCAATGCTACAAATACGTATCTATCGGAACGCGACTTCCGCTTTTGCTGCGGTTTTCTCAACATGCGCACCACCACTTATCCCCTTCTGTCTCTCCAACCGGGCGAGGCGTATAAACAGAGCGGAACAAAAACAGCGCCAGCGGATTCAAAATCGCTCGCCTTTTGCACTGCATTATGGATTTGCCCGGCCAAAGCAAATAGATGTTCGAAACGCGTTTTATATATCTTCCTCCCCTGCTCGAATACATATATAATCCTTCCGCCGTTTCTTTCATTTATTATATCAAAGAGGCTTGTCCTCTGCAAGGTGCTGCCGTTGCTGTTTTCGCGCTCTGTTGCAGGTTTGTCAAACAGAATGGACAGCAAACACGAGGGGAGAAAGGCAGCTGAGCGACCTCATAGGGAATTTATTGGAGCGACGGTTATGGACAGCGGGCTGGGAGGCGAAGTCATCCAGGGAGCAAAAACGTTTCTGATTCTCGCCGTGGCTGCGCTCAACTTTGCCATTGCGTCTTGATGTATAGAGGCGGATGAACTTATGGCGGATTCCTGGACCGGCAGCCGTTATCTTAAACAAGGTGAGGCGGTTCTGTTTGCCGGTGAGGAAACGGTTGGTGAATTCAAAACCGTTGCCCGTCTGGACGCACCCCACGCGGATGCCCCGGCGTGTATACCATCGGAATAGCCTTTTGAGGAAGTCAGCAGGGGAATAGATGGTCCGCTGCGGACAGACGGCAAAAAAATTCCTGCGAGCGAGAACCCGTCAATGGCAGTATACTGATACAGGCGCAATTCCGGGTCGACGATGCAAAGGCAGGAGACCACCTTCACGTCCACCTGGCCTCGCTGGCCAGAATAGTCCATCTGCTGGTAAGGTTTGATCTTGCAGGCTGGCTTCTTCTCTTTCGGCAGGAACAGGCCCAGCATCTTCATCACCCGGAACAGGCTTTCCGGGCGGCGCGTGCAGCCCCTCTGCCTCAACCGGCGCCACATTCCCACCAAGCCCAGTCCGGAATTTCTGCGGCGTATATATATCCCGGACCAGCTTCAATTTTGCTTCAGTATGCCGATTCGGGTGACTATAGGCCACTTGGACTGGCGAGCCAAGGACTCCGGCGTGCCGTCCCAACGTTTCTTCCAGAAATAGATATATGACCGGCTCTTGTTGTGTTTCCGGCATGTCCGGCTGACGCCATATTTCTCCGCACATTCCATCATGGATTGCCGATACGCCACGTTCTGTGTTATACTCTTGCGCATGAAGAATATGACCCCTCGCGTCAAGTTGTTGTCCTCAGCTTCGACTTTAACCGATGTGGCTTTTTCCTTCTTCCCCTTTTTACTCAACTGTCCAAGAAGTATTGCAATCCTACACCATCGTTTCTGTTTTCGCGCCTTGCCCACAAGCATACGTATCCATTGGATGTATCGGATATTTTATTGAAAGCGGAAATACGTACAATTGCAAACTGCTCCGCCAAGCGGTGGGCCTTTCTGATACATTGCATAAACCGAGCGGCGTTCACATGGATGCCACAACACTGTCTGTGCATTGTTGCGGAGCCAGCACAACATCACTTGTCCCTCCTGTTGGTTTGTTGTGTGTCAGTTCCATTCTTAACACAGGTCTCTGCGATGTCCTTCCTCTTTTCCCTCTGTTGCTCTTTGAAGGATAACCCTAATATCTCCGCCATGATGCCAGTCTCCTCGCCCTTTATGATGGCTGCAATCCTTGCGCAATGGACTTCGGATGGTACTCCGCTTCGCCGATGGTCTCGCGTTCGCCTGTGAAAATTCATCCTGTTCCATAGGGGCCAGACGAATCATATTTCCATCTTCCGTCATGTCCGCATCTCCCAAGGCTGGCGCGGAAATCGAATCTATTATGCCAAATGCAATAAAAATCAGAGGCGCAAAAGTGGTTGCTCAAAAGTTGCACAAGCATCCGTCCACCCCTTCGAAAATAACCCCCTCACACCCCCGCATATGGAGATATAATGGCCGACAGACACTCGAGAGGAGAGCCGCGCCGCCGCTCTCCCTGCGTATGGGGATATATCTGGTGATCAAATACAGCGCAGATTCTATACCAATCGCTCTCCCTGCATATGGGGATATACCCCTTATCGGCTTTGGTATAGAATGCGGAAATACCGCTCTTCCGTATATGGAAGATATAACACATCCCAAGCCT
>CAJFUU010000018.1 GCA_904420265.1 uncultured Clostridia bacterium | reverse complement strand
ATACAGAGACGACGCCGCCGACGAATACGGGGACGACGCCACCGACGAATACGGAGACGACGCCGCCGACGAATACGGGGACGACGCCACCGACGAATACGGAGACGACACCGCCGACAAATACGGAGACGACGCCGCCGACGGGTGGGGAAACGACGCCGCCGACAGGTGGGGAAACCACGCCGCCAACGGGTGGGGAGACCACGCCGCCGACGGGTGGAGAGACCACGCCGCCGACGGGCGGGGAAACGACGCCGCCGACAGGTGGAGAGACCACGCCGCCGGCAGGTGGGGAAACCACGCCTACGCCGGGCATTCCTGACGACGCAGAAGCGTGGATGTTCAATCCCGATGATCCCACGCAGATCATTGCCGGCAAACTTGAGGATATTCTCCAGGACTTTGACGCCAACACAGAGGCGATCGTCTACATACGCTCGGAAGAACTGATGCGCGTCAAAGATAAGACGCTCAACGACGTGGTCAAGACGCAGTTTGTGCCCGACGAAACCGTATTTGAGAAGGACAAATTCATCGTCCGCGTCTCTGAGGACGATCCCACGCAGGCAGTCGCCGCCCAGGAAGAGGGGGAAACCGCGCCCGCGCCGGAGACATGGCTCTATATCTGGGTGGAGGAAAAGTCCACACAGCCCGATCCGGACCCGACGAACAAGCCCGACCCGGGAGAGATGGATATTTTCGTAGCCGCGGAAAACTATGCGCCCGGCGCATGGTCGTGCCAGGCGCCGCGGTTCACGCTTTCCGGCATTCCCGAGGGCGCGAAGGGGTATAGCTATGCGGTCATCGCCTATGACGAGCGCTTTATCATTCTTTCGGGCAACACGTACACCTCCAGCGACGAGGGCGAATACACGCTGCGCTTCGCCATTTTGGACAGTATTGGCGATGTATGCGCCATGTCCACGCGCTATGATTTGAAGATCGACCTCACCCCGCCGGCGTATCTGACCGCTTCCATCGTTTCCGAGGGTCAGCCGCAGTTCATTCTTTCTTCGGAAGACGCCCTCAGCGGCCTGGACGCCTTCAGCGTGGATGGCGGCGCAAACTGGGTGCCTGCCGCCGAGGATGGTACCTATATCCACACCGGCAGGCTGGGCGAAATCTATGCCCAGGGCATGTTGATGGCCCGCGATGTGGCCGGAAACATCGTTGAATACCCCACCGACTTTGAAATTCCCGCGCCCATCGAGTATCCCAGCTTTGGCGGCGGCGGTGGCGGCGGCGGTGGCGGAGACGGCGAGCCGGGCATTAACCACACCGGCGATGAAGACGTGGATACCACGCCCTACGGCGAGTTGAATCTGGTATTGGGCGAGGAGCCGATGCACGAATTGACCATTGGCGATACGCCCCTGGAATTGACCCTGGAACTGGACGTCGCGGAGGGGCTTGCGGCGGATGCAAGCGACCTGCCGCTGTTTACCGCCGCACTGGCGCGCTGGACTGACCGCGGCCTGCAGCCCTGGACGGCAGACGCAGCCGAGGAAGGCGAAGACGCGGCGCACGCCGAGTACGACGCGCCGGATACGCTGGTGCTTACCGCGCAGATTGATCCCGCAATCGCGGGCGAATACGCCTATACGTGGCGGTTCAATGGCGTGGTTTCCCGTCTGCTGTTTAACAGCGGCGTGGAATACCTGGTGCTGCGCGTGGGCGATCGCGTAACCGCCTTCTCCACGGCGGGCTTCATCGCCGGCACCGAATATACCGACCTCAAGGCCGCGGGCGTTTCCACGCGCAAGTTCGATTACAGCGTGTGGATGCGCGGCTCCACGCAAGACCCGCTGCTGGGCGAAATGGCCGTGGAGGCCGCCGTTGAGGAGGAGATTTATCCCCTGACGGACGACGAGACTCAGCCCATGTACTATTACGACTTCTATTACGGCCCCGCGGCGCTGCTGGACGTTCCCTTCGGCGCCTGGACGCCGGAGATGGAAGCAACGGAAATGGAGGAAACCGCATGAAGCTGACAAGGCGCGTTTTGACGCTTCTGCTTGCGCTGGCGCTTTTAAGCGGCGCGGCCCTGGCGGAAATGGTGTTCGACGGCGTGGTTACCGGCGGCGAGGCGCAGTATGTGCTCGCCCCCTTTGGCGGCGTGATGGACACGGTTTCCGTGCGTGCCGGCGACCGCGTACAGCCCGGCCAGGTGTTGGCCACCATTCAGACCACCCGCGTCTATGCCGACGTGGAAGGCGTCATTTCCGGCGTGTTTGGACGTGAGGGCGACGCCACAGAGGGCATTTCCGAGCGCTATGGCGGCGTGTTGTTCATTGAGCCGACCAACAAATACGCCATTGCCGCCTCTACGGAGAAGGCCTACAACCGCAGCGAAAATAAGTTCATCCACGTTGGCGAAACCGTGTATCTCAAGTGCACGTCCGACGGCAGCCACCGCGGCACCGGCGTGGTTACGGGCATGGGCGAAAAGGCCGGCGAGTACAACGTGGAGGTCACCGGCGGCGAGTTTTACATCGCCGAAACCGTGAGCATCTATCGCCGCAGCGACTATGCCGAATCTTCCCGCATCGGCCGCGGCACCGTAGCCGCCGCCAAGGTGGTGGCCATCAAGGGCAGCGGCAGTATTCTCAAAATGCATGTGGAAAACGGCGATTTCGTCGAACGCGGCGAACTGCTGTTCGAAACCGTCACCGGCACGCTGGACGGCCTCTACGCCCCCGGCAACGAGATTATCTGCGAAGTGAGCGGAATCGTGGCGGGCGTGGACGCAGGCGCGGGCGCTTCCGTGGAGAAGGGTGGAAAAATCCTTTCCATTTATCCCGACGAGGGCACGCGCATTGAAATGCAGGTGCGCGAAAGCGACCTGGGACTTGTGCAGGAGGGCATGACGGTTGACATTGAATTCAACTGGGATTTGCAGCGCGTGACGCGCTTTGAAGGCACCGTAACGGGCATTTCCTATCTGAGCGCTTCCGCCGGCAACAGCGGCGAAGGCGGGGAGGGCGCCGCCACCGCTGCCGGGGAAGAACCCACCTATACTGCGTACGTCAGCTTTACGCCTGACGAGAGCGTGCGCCTGGGCATGACGGTGCTGGTTTACACGCGCGACAACCACGATACCGCGGAAGGACTTCCGGCGCAGGCCGCCGGGGATGGAGGGGAAACGGTACAATAGACGCGGGAGGGATGAGGGATGAAAAAACTTTTGGCGCTGATGCTTGCGGCCGCACTGCTTTTTGCGTTTGTGTCGGCCGGGCTGGCCGCCGCGGGCGACGCCGTGCTTTTGCGCGGCGGCTCGGACGGCTTTTCCGGGAACATTCGCAACCTTGCCTATGCCGGCGATACGCTATATGTCCTCGCTGACGGCGCGCTCTACGCCTTTGAAGGCGAACAGACCACGCCGGCCCGTTACGAACTGGAGCCGGCGCCTGTAGAGGAAGGAACAGAAAAAGACGCCATGCGCTCTGTGGACGTGCAGGCGGTCGTCGCCCATGAGGGCCGCCCCTGCGCCGTCGCTATCCAAAGCATGACAGAGCCGTACGCGGAGGACGGCGAGACATTTTACAGCGTCAGCCTGGAAAATGCCGGACTGTTCGCCATCGAATTTGACGCGCAAAGCGCCCGGCTGGGAGAAGAAATCGCCCTGTTTGACTGGGAGGACGTCCTCCAGACCGGCGAAAGCGATTGCGTCTTCGAGTGCTTTTTTCCCTTTGTGTCCGGCGGCTGCTTCTACAAAAGCAGTTATGATTCAAGCGGCAGGAACTTTCTCATGGCTACCGATCTTGGCGACGGTTCCTGCACGGCCTTCTACTACATGGACCTTCCCGGCGGCGATGGCATTGCGCGCTTCTTCCCGTACCGCGAGGGAGAGCTGCTCTACATGGCGAATGTGTGGACAAACGCGGGCAGCGTTATCCGCTTCTATCGCTTCGCCCCTGAAAGCGGAGCAGTGGAAGAACTCTGCGAACTGCCCGGAGGCGACAATTCCGTCGATGGGCCGGTTTACGACGGGGCGGCGGATGCAATCTATTACGTGCAAAACGGCGAACTGTGCATGATGACCGGATTTGATCCCGATACCATCCGGCCTGTGGCGGAATTTCCGCTCAATTCCGTGCACAGCACGCCGGTGATCACCTCGGGCGGCCTGTATGCCGCCGCGGATTACGATACGCTCGTGCGCCGCAATACCGACCCCGCTCAGCGCGCCCCAAAGCGCCTCACGGTTTACGACACATACAGCGACGCCGTTGAAAGCGCTTACTATGCCTTTGCCAGCCGCTACGGCGACGTAGAGGTGGTGGTCACCGCGCAGGCGGGAGACATATTGCAGGCAATGCTCACCCGTTCGGCGGCAGTGGACGTGTACTGCCTGGGCGCTTCCTCGGAGGAGTACGACGCCCTCTACCGGCGCGGCTTTCTGCCCGCCCTGAGCGATGTGGAAAGCGCGGCCGAATTGGTGGAGAATTGCTACCCCTTTGTGCGGGAAGCGTGCATGAAGGATGGGGAAGTGGTGGCCGTGCCGACACAGCTGCATTTGAACGCCGCCTTGTACTATGACCCAGCCGCCCTTGAGCGCCTTGGCCTCACCGCGGAAGATGTGCCCGCCACCTGGCCGGAGCTGTTTGACGCCCTTCAACCGCTGGCTGAGCGCGCCATGGCAGAGGGAATGGCGCTGTTTGAAACTTACGAAAGCCGCGATTATCTGCCGCAGATGCTCTTTTCCGGCATGTTCCAGGAGTACAGCGCCTACGTTGCGCAGCCCGGCAACGAGTTGACTTACGATACGCCTGCCTTCCGCACCGCGCTGGACGCCTATGAGGCTGTTAACTGGGACGCTTTGGGCCTTCTGTCCGTTGACGAAATCGACGGTTTGCGCGACGGGGAGATTCTTTTCGGCGGAGATGCGGAACACAACGTGCTGTTTGGCACCAGCGGTTCCATCGGCGCGGAAACATGGGTCGCTTCAGAGGCTTACCAGTGGTTGCCGCTTGGCTTTTCCAGAGACATTGGGCCGCAGATCGTCGCCGAAATGACCGTGGCGTTTGTCAACCCTTACTCTGAAAACCCGGCGGAGGCGCGCGCCTTTGTGGAGACGCTCGCCGCGAGGACGGACGGCGTTTTGCGCCTGGAGCTCTCTGCGCAAAGCGACGAGCCGGTTCCCTGCGCCAGCTTTGAAAGCGAACTGGCCGCTTACGAACAGATGATTGCCGATGTTGGCGCCGCGCTTGAGACCGCCAAGGGCGAGGAAAAAGCGCTGTATGAAGAACGCCTTGCCGCTTTTGAGCAAGAGCGCGAAGATTACCTGCGCGAAGACGGATGGGAGGCCAGCGCGGAAAGCGTCTCCCTGTACCGGGAACGCGCGCAATATATCGCCCTTTCGCGCAATATTGGCCTGAGCGGAGCAGGAGGCGAGGAAATACTGACGCTGCTGAATCGGTACGCCAACGGCATGATTGCCCAGGACGCGCTGATTTCCGGCCTTGACAGCAGGTTACAGATGATGCAGCGGGAAAACGCCTGACCACGGCCAACCGGCTTGCAGAGATACATCGGGCTTGTTTCCGAATTTCCGGCTTCGCTTTTGAAAAGGCAAAACTTCCCCGGCGAACCCGGCCGTTTTGCGCCGCGCGGTTCTTCGTCCGAAAGCGCCGCGCCGCCTTTGGAAACAACCCTGTGACACCCCACGGAGAAATATCCGAATAATTGCAGGAGACAAAAAACCATGAAAAAGACGCTATCGTTTCTCTTGATGCTCGCCATCATGCTGTTGCCCGTCAGCGCTCTGGCCGCGCCCGGCGACGCCATACTGCTCCGTTCCGGAGAAAACGGCTTCACCGGCAGCCTGCGCGGCATGGCGGAGGTAGACGGCGACCTTTACCTGCTCACCTACGAGGCGCTTTATACGCTGGAAGCGGGCGCAACCACGCCGGAACGCCACGAACTCGCCCTGGTTGAAGACGCGGCTGTGGACGTTGTGGAGCCGGCAGGCGGCGAAACGTCCGAAACAGACGCATCCCAGACGGCGCTGTCCGAAGCGGTTGCCAGCGTGCTGCGCAACTTCGGCGCGCAGGAACAGGCCGCACAGGACGCCGCCGGCAGCGCCTCCGACAACGTGGCGCAGAACACCAACCGCGAGGCCGTCGCCATCCTTGCCTACGGCGGACGCCCCTGCCTGGTGGTTTCGCAAACGACCGTCGAAACGCGCGGAAGCGGCGACGATATGGAGTATTTCAGCACGGTTGACGGCGTGTGGCTCTACGAACTGGCCTTCAACACCGCGGGCGACGCCGTGACCGGCGAAGAAATTGTGAAACTGGATTGGCTCGACCTGGTACAGGGCGATGGGGATTACGAATACCTGGCCCAGTGCACCATGCCTTTCGTCATCGACAACACGCTCTACTTCCGCAGTTACGACTATAATGGCAACGAGTTTATCGCCATGACCAACCTGACCGACGGTTCCACCGACATGCTCTATGGCAGCGAACTGGGCGCGGACGTGCGCCTGGACACCATCTGCCCCTACAAGGACGGCAAACTTCTGGCCTTGAGCATCGAATGGGGCGAGGACGGCAATACCGTCAAGCTGCACACCATCAACGTGGCGGAGGCGGCGCTCGAAGAACTGACGGAAATTCCCAGCCAGGGCTACGCCTATCCAACCGGCCTCGTTTATCGCGAGGAAAACGACACGCTGTACTTCGTTATGAACGGCGAAGTCTACACTATGACCGGCATGGATGTGTCCACCCTGCAGTCCGTGGCGGAAATCCCCGTTGCCAACGTCTATGACGCCATGCCCATCGTCACCGACGACGGCTTCTATATCGCCGGCGATTATGAGGTGGTGGCGCGCCGCAATACGGATCCCTCTCTGCGCGCCCAGACCAGCCTGACCGTGCAGAACAATTACAATACCTCCATCAGCAACGCTTACTATACCTTCACCAACGAGCACGGCGACGTGGAAGTAATTATGACCCAGCAGGTGGAAGACATCGTGCAGGCGATGATGAACCGCTCCACGGCGGTGGATATCTATTGCCTGAACGTCAGCTCGTCGGAATACGAAGCCGTGTTCTCCCGCGGCTATATGGCCGATCTGTCGGGCAGCGAAGCGCTTACCGCGCTGGTGGAAAGCAGCTACCCCTTTGTACAGGAAGTTTGCAAAAAGGATGGCCAGGTGGTGGCCATCCCCGTGGAAATGTACACCAACGGCCGCGGCTATGACCCCGCCGCCTTTGAGCGCCTCGGCCTGACGGAGGAAGACGTGCCCCAAACCTGGGTGGAGTTCTTCGAAGGCCTGGAACCGTTGGCGGAAAAGGTGGCCGAAGTGCCGGGCATGAGCCTGTTTGAAACCTATTACGACTATGAAAGCGTGCGCATGACGTTCTTAAACGCCATGATCAACGACTACATGTGCTACATCTCCCAGCCGGAGAACGAGTTTGCCTTTGATACCGAGGCCTTCCGCGCCGCGCTCGCGGCCTATGAGAGCGTGGACTGGTCGGCGCTGGGCATGCCCGCGCCGGATACGGACGACGGCCTTGCCGGCGGCGTTATCTCCATTGGCGGCCCCGGGGAACAGGAGCACAACGTGGTCTATTCCAGCTATGCCAACGTATCTGCCGACAGCTACGCCGTGCGCGAAACCTTTTCGCCGCTGCTTCTGCGCTTTGAGGAGGGCAAGGACGCGCAGATCAACGCTGATATGTACGTCGCCTTTGTCAGCCCCTTCTCCGAAAATCCCGAAGAGGCCGTGGCGTTCCTGGAAACGGTCGCCGGCGAACTGGACGACCTTCTCAAAATTCACATTTCCCCGGATAACAACGAGCCGGTGAAAAGCCCGTATTATGAGACCAGCCTTGCCGAATATGACCAGATGATCGCCGACGCCAAGGAGCAGCTTGCGCAGGCCGACGAGGCGGACAAGCCGAACTTTGAGGAACTGGTCGCCCAATACGAACAGTACCGCGAAGAATACATGCAGTATGGCGCCTGGTCGGCCAGCGAGGAGAGCATTGCCCGCTACCGCACGTTTGCTTCCCACATTCGTGTTACGCGCAACATTGGCCTGGGCGGCGAAAATGCCGATGAGTTTTACGAATTGACATCGCAATACATGGACGGCATGATTTCCGCCGACGAGTTCATTACCGGTGTGGACCGCAAACTGCAAATGATGATGAAGGAAGGAATGTAACCACAAACGCGATCGACGGCGGGGGCGGCTCGCCGGAGGCCCCGCAATCCCGGGGCCTCCCCATGGCCGCAGGAGGAATGGGATATGAATAAATTGCTTGCGATGTTTGCAGCCGTTGCGCTTGTTTTTGCGGCGCTGCCCCTGGCGGCCTTGGCCGCGCTTGGCGACGCTATCCTGTTGCGCAGCGGTGCGGAGGGCGAATACGGCAGCCCGCGCGCCCTGGCCGAGGCGGACGGCACGGTTTACATGCTGGCCGACGCCGTCTATACGCTCGCGGAGGGTGAGGACGAATTTGTCCGCCACGAACTGGCGCTTAATCCGGATGCCGCGGGGCTTTGGGAGGAGGATGCGCTTGACGGCGAGACCGTCATGCGCCACGAGGCCATTACCATCATTGCCTATGAGGAGCGCCCCTGCCTGGTCGTCGCCGGGATTGCCAACGAGTACTATGCCGATGGCGAGACGATGGGGCACTGCGAAACCGTAGAGGGCGTATGGCTCTATGAACTGACCTTTGACGGCGAGGGACGCGCCGCGCTCGGCGCGCAGATCGTCGAATTGGAATGGGACGACCTGATTTACGCCTCTGGCGATTTTGAGGAACTTGCCGGAATCTTTCTGCCCTTTGTCATGGACGGCACGCTTTACCTGAAGAGCTATGATGCGGGCGATAACGAAATCCTTGTCGCCACAAATCTTGCAAGCGGCGCAACCGAATTGCTCTACGCCGCGGATTTGACCGGCGGGCTGAGTATCGAGGGAATGTGCGCCTACAAGGATGGCAAAATCCTTTGCGAAACCGTCGCCTGGGGCGAGCCGGAGAACGCAGTCGCCCTCTGTACCCTCGATTTTGGCGCGGAAACATTGGAGCCGCTGGCGGAATTTGCCTGCCCAAGCGCCGATTATCCCAGCGGCCTTGCCTATCGCGCCGAAAGCGATACGCTGTATTTTGCCATGAACCGCGAAATCCACGCGATGCCTGGCATCGCCCCGGAAAGCATGCAGGCTGTGGCGGAAATCCCCGTGGGCCACATATACAGGGCCACGCCCGTCCTTACGGAAGACGGCTTTTACATCGCCGCGGATTCCGAGGCCGCCGTCCGCCGCAACACCGATCCCGCCCTGCGCACGACTACGCGCCTGACCGTGCAAAACGGCTATGCGGCTTCCCTGGACAACGCCTATTACGCCTTTATGAACCGGTACGGCGATGTGGAAGTGGTTTTGACGGATTCTGCGGAAGACCTGGTACAGGCGATGCTCGGCCGCTCCGCCGCAGTGGACGTCTACTGCGTGGACGTGCAATCCCTTGGGTACGACGCGGCGTTTTCGCGCGGCTATATGCCCGCCATCCAGAGCGATGCGGTCAGCGCTTTTGTAAAAAGCTGCTATCCCTTCGTGCAGGAAGCCTGTGTCAAGGACGGCCAGGTTGTGGCGGTACCGGTGGAAATTTACCTGCAGAGCGGCCTCGGCTACAATCCCGGGCTTTTGGAGCAGTTGGGGCTCTCGCCGGAAGACCTGCCGGGAACCTGGGCGGAGTTCTTCGCTTCCCTGGAACCGCTGGCGCAAAAAGTGGCCGAAGTGCCGGGCGCAAGCCTGTTTGCGGGCGACGACGACAGCGCAAGCCTGCCCGAGCGGCTCTTTGGCGAGATGATGAACAACTATGCCGCTTACATCGCCAGGCCGGAAAACGAATTTGCCTTCGACACGCCCACGTTCCGCACCATACTCGAGGCATACGAAGGCGTGCATTGGGATGCGCTGGGCCTGCCTCTGCCGGAAGAAGACGGCTGGGAAGGAGAAATGGGCGCAAGCGGCGAAATGAGCATGGCTGTGTCCGCCGCGCCGGTTATCGACGCTGACAGCAGCGCGCTGTTTTCCATGGATGCCTACACCGGCGCCGATGGCTATACGGCGATGAGCGGGTACGACGCCTTGCCGCTTGCCATTGGCGAAGGCGCGCAGCCCCAGACATTGGCCTCCCTGCTCGTGGCTTTTGTCAATCCCTACAGCGAGCATCCCGAAGAGGCGACGGCCTTCCTGGAAACGCTGGTAGAGGAGATGGACGGCGTTTTGAAAATTGAAATTTCGCCGCAGAACAACGCGCCGTTGCCCAAACCGCATTACCAGCAGGAATTGGCGGCCTATGACGAGCAGATCGCCATGTTGCAAAAGCGGCTGGAAACGGCGGACGCGCAGGAACGGCCGGCCCTGGAGGCGCGCATTGCCCAGTATGGCGAGCAGCGGGAGCAGTATGCCCTCTATGACGGCTGGCAGGCCAGCGAGGAAAGCATCGGCCGCTATCGCGCCGTGGCTGAAAGCATTGTGCTCATGCGCAATATTGGCTTGGGCAGCGGCAACGAGGAAGCGTATTATACGCAGATGCAACAGTATCTGGACGGGGCGTCTACCGCCGGCGAATTTGCCGCCGGCATGGATCGCCAGTTGCAAATGATGATGAAGGAAGGCGCGTAGGCCTGTGCCGCGCTCCAAGCGGAGCGGCCGCGCTTTCGGGCGCGGGGACGCGCCGGAACAATTTTACAATACGCGCGGGACGCCGGGTTTTCCCGGCTCCGCCCGCGTGGGGGAGGCAGGGACGTGTTTACCCGCAAACGATCGGCGCTTATCTACCTTTTGCCGGGCCTGATTGGCCTGACGCTGTTTTACATCGTGCCGTTTATCGGCGGCATCTATTACAGTTTCACCGACGGAAGCTACAAAAACGCCTTCGTCTGGTTTGAAAACTACAAAAACGTCTGGCAGAATGAAATGTTTCTGCTGGGATTGAAAAATACGCTGCTCCTGTCCATGATTTGCACACCGCTGGTGTGGGTGCTTTCTTTCGCGTTGGCAGTGCTGCTCAATCGCTTGAAACCCGGCGGCGCGTTTTTCCGGGGCAGCATTCTCATGCCGTATTTGATGCCGTCCTCGGCAATGCTTCTGATCTGGTTGGTGCTGTTTGACTACGGCGGGGTCGTCAACCGCCTGGTGGTGTCGCTGGGGTTTGAGCGGGTTTCCTGGCTGGAAGGCGCCGCGCTGCGCGTGCCGGTCATACTCATGTTCGTGTGGAAAAACCTTGGCTTTGCGGTCATTATTTTCCTGGCGGCGCTGCAGTCCATTCCCGAGCCCTTGTACGAGTATGCGCGCCTGGAGGGCGCGGGCTTTTGGCGCCAGTCGTTCTCCATTACCCTGCCGATGATTGTGCCCAGCGCCTTTCTGGTGTTCGTGCTTTCATGGATCAACGCCTTCAAGATATTTAAGGAAGTGTACTTTATCGGCGGAGCGTATCCCGACGAGGCCGTCTATACGCTGCAAAACTACATGAACAACATGTTCGGGAAACTCAACTACCAAAACGTCACTACAGCCGCGTACAGCTTTGCCATCATTGTTTTTGCCATTTTCGGCGTGCTGTTCTTTGTACAAAAGCGGCTGCAGGACCGGCTGAATTAGGAGGCGCGCGATGCGTTCACTGCGAAAAAAGCACATACTTTCCCGCGCCGTGCTCACATTTGTTGCGCTGATTATTCTTCTGCCAGTGGTGCTGACGGTGCTGTACTCGTTCTTCTCGCCCGAGGAGATCAAGGCCTTTATGGAGACGCGAGGCAATTACGACGCCTCCGCCTGGATGGAAATAAAACTCGCCCCGCGCGTGTTTTCCCTGAGCCAGTATTACAACATACTCATCGAAGACGTGTCGGTGCTCCGCCTTTTGCTCAATTCCGCCATGTATACCGGCGCGATATTGCTCGGCCAGGCGTTGGTAATTCCGGCGATGGCCTATGCGCTGAGCCGCTTTAAGTTTCCGGGGCGGGACGCTATTTTCTTCGTCGTCATCATGCTGATGCTGTTGCCTTTCCAGGTGACGATGGTGCCCAACGTGCTCACCCTGCGGGCATTGGGGCTTTTAAACACCGCCTGGGCGGTAATTTTGCCCACCTGCTTTGCGCCGTTTTATATTTTCCTGGTGCGTCAGTTCATGGTAGGCCTGCCCAAGGAAATTATCGAGGCGGCGGAGGTGGACGGCGCGGGTACGTTCCGCTGCTTTCTGCATGTGGCGCTGCCGGTATGCCGGCCGATTCTGGGCGCGGCAATCGCGCTTTCGTTTGCGGATTGCTGGAATATGGTGGAACAGCCGCTGACCTATTTGGCCGAGCAGACGCAGTTGATGCCTCTGTCGGTGATGTTCAACCAACTCACCGAAAATTCCACCGGCGTGGAGTTCGCGGGCGCGGCGCTCTATATTGTACCGGCGCTGCTGGTCTATCTGTATTTCCAGAAGGACATACTCTCCGGCATACAGCTTACGGAGCTTAAATAGGGGGACAGGACGCAATGAAACTGAAAAAACTCGCCGTTCGCGGTCTGATTATCTTTGCGGTTGTGGTGGCTTTGTGCATGTTCTTTTCCGGCACCATTCGCACCATTACCACCGCCAAGGTCAAAATCCTTACGCCCCGCCAGGGCCGGTTTTCCCAGCAGGTGGAATTGACCGGCAAGGTGGTCTTTCCCGAGGCCGAAGCGGTGAAACTGGATAACGCGCAGGATGTGTCGCTGTCCGTCACTTCGGTAAAGGTACAGGCCGGCAGCGAGGTGGCCGCGGGAGACGTGCTTTTCACCGCCGAAATTGCGGACTATGACAAGACCATGGATACGCTGCGCACCAGCTACAACGAGGCCGCCGCCCAGTTGGCCGAAGTGGAGCGCAAAAATGCCAACCTGCGCCTGCGCCCCACGGACGAAGCCTGGGCTGAGGCATACCAGACGCTTTCCGCCGCGCAGGCGGCCGAGCTGGAGTGCCGCATCAATCGCGACGCGCTCATGGCCGTGGAGGGCTTTTCGGGCATGGACGGTGCTTTCCTGGAAAACGCCAGCGAGGAATTGCGCGCTGCCTGGGCGGCGCATTTGCAGGCCGCCGCCGCCCTGACCGCAGCGGAGAACGCCATGGAGAGCGCCGAGCGCTACAACATTTCAGACGACGTGCGCACCTATATCACCGACCGGCAAAAGTATCAGGCGCAGATGGAAGATTACGAGCAGCAAATGGTCGATCTGCGCGTTTTGCGCACGACGCTGCAAAGCGTAACGGCGCCGGAGGCCGGTTATATCACCGAAGTCAACGTCAAGGCGGGCGATACATTCGACCCCAGCGGCGCGGCATATTCCTTCTGCCCGGCGGACCGGCCGCCGGTGCTGCGCGTGGATACCAGCGAGACCAAACTCACCATTTCCAGGGGAACAGACGTCT
>CAJFUU010000017.1 GCA_904420265.1 uncultured Clostridia bacterium | reverse complement strand
GGCGCTTCATCAGGCAAAATGGCTATGGAAAAGAACCTCCAAACGGTCTGGGCATCAGCCTGCCTGCTCTGGACGCATCCCTCTGCGCGGAAGACCGTACCGGAAGCATCGCATGCAGTTCCCGCCCAAAAATTCTGAAGTGGTCATTCGCGTAACCCCTCCGCATTTTGCGTACCGCTCGCTTTGCGCCGGGCGACGCTTTGACAGCACGGCCGTAAAATTGTTCGGGCTTTGTTTGCAGTTTTCACGCGGATGGAAACGTCTGCCTCTTTGTCCTGCGCGCCCTCGCCATGCGCTGTATAGCCCGCGACTGCGGCGGCAATACTTTGGCCGTGGAGGTGGTTTCGTGGCCATCAACAAGGTCGAGATCTGCGGCGTTGACACCTCAACGCTACCGGTTCTCAAAAACGAACGCATGCGCGAGCTCTTTCCCAAAATTCATGCCGGCGACAAAGAGGCCCGCCATGAATTTATCCAAGGCAACCTGCGGCTGGTGCTCAGCGTCATCCAGCGCTTTCACAACCGGGGCGAAAGCGTGGACGACCTGTTCCAAGTGGGCTGTATCGGATTGATGAAGGCCATCGACAACTTCGATACCAGTCAAAACGTGCGCTTTTCCACCTATGCCGTACCGATGATCATTGGCGAAATCCGCCGCTATTTGCGTGATAACAATCAAATTCGCGTTTCGCGCTCTTTGCGGGATACGGCCTACAAGGCGCTCAAGGCGCGGGAGCAGCTTTCCTACCGCCTGGGACGCGAGCCGTCCGTAGAAGAGATCGCCCGGGAAATGGATGTCCGTGAGGGAGACGTGGTGCTGGCACTGGAGGCCATTCAGGATCCCGTTTCACTGTTCGAGCCCATCTATCAGGACGGCAGCGACGCTATTTACGTGATGGATCAGGTGCGCGACGAGCGCGTCAGCGAAGACGACTGGGTGCGCGATTTGTCCATTCGTCAAGCCCTGGAAAAACTGGGAGAGCGCGAGCGCAACATCATCCGCCGCCGCTTTTTTCAGGGGCGCACGCAAATGGAAGTCGCCGGCGAAATCGGCATTTCCCAGGCCCAGGTTTCGCGCCTGGAAAAGGCTGCCCTGCAGCAAATGCGGCGTTATATCTAAACCGTGTCACGCTCCGCAGCAAAAGCCCTGTGCGGCAGTGCAAAGTCTTCGCCCACACAGTCGCACGTTTCGGTGCTGTCGCCGACCGAATGTACGCCTGAACGGCGTTGCGAAAATTAAAATGCGCCCGCAACCAGCGCTCTGACGCAAATTGTGGGCGCAACATTTTATTTTGCTCATCGCTTCGCCGTGCGCTTTTTCAAGGGATGTCGTTCACTCTTTCACTGCGTCCCCTCCATCGTTTGACCGCCATTTTTGCATTGCATATTTCTGAAAACCGTCTTTGCATATCCACCCAAACTTTTAAAGCGCAATCTGCAGGCGGCAAATGCAGGCGTTGTTTTGCCATATCCCATCGCCATCTACTTCCCAAGCCGCAGCGTATATCTTGGCAAAGTAGGCTTCTTCCCCACTACATCTCCTTCGTCGCCCAGCACCGTCTTTCAGGCCGCGCATTCCAAAAGTTTGCTTTTATATACCATTCAAACCTCGAAAGCGCAATTTGCTCTCAGGCAATGTGGGTGTCGTTTGCTTCTGCCTTCAACCCATTTCACAGTTACAGTATAGTCCCCCGACAAAGTTCTCTCTCCCGCCGCTTCCTTTGCAGCGATTGAAATTTCTGGCAGCCGTATGCGCGTTTCGTTTTTCCCATGCCGAACTGCAAAGGCATTTCCCAAAAATATGGCGGGAAATGCAGCGTTTTTGGAGATAGGTGGGAGTGCGTGCGGATGCGCATTTCGTCGCCGGGCCGCCAAACCCTGGAACGATGTGGGACGGAAAAATTATTGTGCCAGGCAGGAGGCAAAGAACGCAGCCGCGCCGCATCGGCCGGCAATAACGCTGTCGGCCGGCAAAGGTTTGCGAGAAATGCCGCGATCACTCCCGTAATCATGTTTCCATGGCGCTCTCGCCGAAAAGCGCTCGCACCCGCTGCATTTCCTTTTTGTGCCGGCAACGCGGCCGGTTTTGCCTTTTGCCGTGCGCGTTCGGCGCTTGAAAAAGTAAACCCGCCCCTGGAAGGGCGGGCTCTGCGCAACCGCGTGCAACGCGGCCATGCCTTATGGATTAGTCGTACAGGTTCTGGGCGATCTCTTCATCGTCAATGTTGTCGACGGTGTAGAACGCGCAGCCGGTGTCGGTGTCGGCAACTTCCTCGCCCTGCGCCACAGCCAGCAGCAGGTCAACGGTGATGCGGCCGATGGACACGGGAGCCTGGGTGATGGCGCCGTACATAACGCCATTGCGGATGGCGGCCTTGAGGGTCGCGCCGGAGTCAAAGCCCACGGCGATGACGGAATCATCGCTGGTGCCGCAGACGTAGAGGCTGTCGTCGGCAGTCACAACGCCCTCGGCAGCGGTCTGGTTGGAGCCGAAGATGGCGATGGTGTCTTCCTTGTTCAGGATAACGGAAGCCTCAGTGGCGCACAGTTCCACGGTGGTCTGGGAGGGCACGCGCACTTCGATGATGATCTTGGCCTCTTCCTCAGAAGCAGTGGAGCCGGAGCAGTTGCCCACGTAGAACTCATTGCCGGTCACAGCCACGCCGTAGCCCGCTTCGGTGGCCAGCTCAATGATCCTGTCGATAAAGCCGAGGCCGCGCTGGGTCACGGATTCACCGGTAGCTTCCTGGTTGACTTCGCCGATGCGCACGGCGCCTTCAGCGGCGGCCACGCGATCCTTGATCTTCTCCCACATACCATCCGCGGCCATGGCGCCGGCGGCATAGTTGTCGGTGGAAGCGTTGGCGTAGACGGCGCCTTCGGGCGCGCCGGGCACGCCGGAGTCGAAGCCGATGATCGGGATGCCTTCTTCGACGGCGCGCTCAAGCAGTTCCATGAAAGCGGACTGGTCCACGGCGGCAAAGCCGATGGCGTCCGGGGCAGCGTTCAGCGCGGAGGTGAACTGCTGTACCTGCTGCGCGATGTCGCTCTCAGAGTCGGGGCCGACGAAATTGAAGGTGATCATTTCATAGCCGGCTTCGGCATTGAGCTCTTCAACGCGGGCAGAGGTTCCCTGGTAGACGGCCTGCCAGTAGGTGGACTGGAAACCCTTCGAGACGATCTCGAAGTGGTAGGTGGGCTGCTCTTCTGCGGTGGCAACCGCGAACATGCCCAGCACGAGGATCAGGGACAGAACCAGGGAGAATACCTTTTTCATAACGTGTTCCTCCTTCGATATTTTATGCACAGCCTTCGCTGCAACATACACATTTTTGTCTCAGGCGCGCTTGCGGTTTCTGCGCATGTCAATGGTCACCGCGGCCAACAGGATACAGCCGGTGATCACCTGCTGCCAGTTTGCCTGCAAGTCAATAAACGGCAGGCCGGTTTTGAGCAGAGAAATCAGCAGAACGCCCAGGAACGTACCCACCACCGAGCCGGAACCACCAGACATCGCCGTACCGCCGATAATGGCCGAACCAATCGCATCCAGTTCAAAGCCCGCGCCCGTACCGGGGGTGATATTGGGGAAAGTAGCAGCATATGCAATGGCCGCCAGGCCGACAAAAAAGCCGGAAATGACATACGCGGCAATATGCCAGCGGGCCACGCTCACGCCGGAGAGCTTCAGGGCCTCCTTGTTGGAGCCAATGGCGATGATATACCGCCCGGTGCGGGTGTGGTTGAGCACAAACGACATGATGATTATGAGCACAATCATCAGCACCATGCCCACGGGAATCGGCGTCCGGTCCGGCGTGACAATTCTGAAAATGCTGCGGAACCAGCCTTCCGCTTCCGCCGCCGCCGGCCAGGTGCCGGAGTAGTTGTTGGTGAGGATGGAACCCATGCCGCGGCAGCACATCATGGTTGCCAGGGTGACGATAAACGGCGGCAATTCAAGCCGGGCGATGATGGTGCCGTTGATAAACCCGACCAGCACGCCCATGGCGATGGTGAGCACCATTGCCGCCCATACCGGCCAACCGTTAATGCGAATCATGTAACTGCCGATAACGGAGTAACAGATTAGCCCTGTGCCCATGGAAAGGTCCACGCCGCCGGTAATGAGCGGGAAGGTGACGCCAATGGCCATGAGCAGTATGTAATACATGTAGTTGCAGATCTGGATAAGCGTCGTATACCGGCGGAAGGACGTGCTCATCGCGTAAAAGAACAGATACAGCACGATGACGACCACGAGAATAACCAGTCTCTGCATGAAAGCGTGATTCTTGGTAATCGCTTTGCTTTTCATGTTTTATCCTCCTCTCTCGCGCGTCAGTTCCTGCGCCGGCGGCTGAGCGTGTCGGCAATTACGGCGCCCAGCACGATCAGTCCGGTCAGCACATACTGGTAAGAGATGGTGAAGCCCATGGCCAGGATGCCCTCCTGCATCAGCGCCACGATGAACGCGCCGATCACCGTGCCAAGGATGGAGGCCAGGCCGCCGGCCATACTGGTGCCGCCCATAACGCAGGCGGCGATGGCCTCGTTGTTAAACGTATCGCCAAGGCCGGGCTGCACCGTGGAGTAGGCGCCCACATAGAACAGCGCCGCAACGCCCGCCAGCGTGCCGCTGATGATAAAGGCCAGCATTTCCCAGCGGCGGGTGTCCACGCCCGAAAGGCGCACGGCCTCCCGGTTCGCGCCAATGCAAATCATGTAGCGGCCAGCGCGCGTTTTGTTGAGCACAATCGCGCAGATGATCGCCACCGCAATCAGCAAAATCAATCCCGTCGGTATATCTCCGGCCCGCACCAGGTAGCGGTACCAGCCGTTTGACGAGCTCAAATCCGGCCAGGAAACCGCCTGCGTCTTGGTAAAGATGGAGCCGACGCCCTTGGCCACCAGCATCAGCGCCATGGATGTGATAAACGACGGCAGGTGCAGATACGACACAAAGAAACCGCCGATGGTGCCAAAGACCGTGCCGATGAGTATGCACAGAATCATGCTCAGCCACAGCGGCGCGCCATAGCTGTTCATGCAGTAGCCCGAAATCAGCGCCGAAGTGAACATCACCGGGCCGATGGAGAAGTCGATGTTTCCGGTGGCGATAACGAACGTCACGCCCAGGCCCATGAAACCGATAAAGTATCCGTAGTTGAGCGCGCTGAGAATGCGGGCGTAGGAGACAAAGTTTGTGCCTTCGTGCAAAATGGGGCTGAGGATGGCGAACAGTATGTACATCAGGATGATGACGCCGATGAGCACAACCCGGTTAAAGCCCATCGCCCTGACCAGCCGGAGGGATTTGAATTTGCTCAGTGCACTTTTCATCTTGCCGCCTCCTGCATATCAATGTCTCGCGTGGCAGAGCTCATGATTTTTTCCTGCGTAGCTTCGGCGATGTCGAACTCCGCGGTTTTCCTGCCTTCGCACATAACCAGCACGCGGTCGCTCATGCGCAGTATTTCGCTCATTTCCGAGGAAATCATAATGATGGCTTTGCCCTCTTCCTCGGCCAGGCGGCTCATCAACTCGTAAATTTCCTGTTTGGCGCCCACGTCGATGCCGCGGGTGGGCTCGTCGAAGATCATGATGCGCGAATCGTTGACCAGCCATTTGGCGATGACCACTTTCTGCTGGTTGCCGCCGGAAAGGTTCATGACCAGTTGGTCAATGCCGGGCGTTTTGGTTTTGAGCACTTTGACGTAGTTGTGCGTCACGTCCTCCTCGCGTTTTTTGTCGATGAAGCCCTTCTTGGTGTAGCTTTTGAGCGTAGCCAGCGTGGAATTTTCGGTGATATTCTTTTTCAGCACAATGCCGAAGCGCTTTCTGTCTTCCGAAAGATAGCTGATGCCCAGGCGCACCGCGTCTTTGGGGGAACGAATGTCCACCTTTTTGCCGTCAATGTAAATGTCGCCGCCGTCCTTGGGGTCCGCGCCGAACAGGGCTCGCACCGTTTCCGTGCGCCCCGCGCCGACCAGGCCCGCAAAGCCGAGAATTTCGCCCTTGCGCAGCTCGAAGCTGACGTCTTTGACCATGCTGCCGGCGCTGAGATGCTCCACGCGCAGCACCACCGGCGCGTCCGGCGGGCAGTGGCTGTGGGTCTTGGGCTCTTCGTAAATCACGCGGCCGACCATCATGTTGATGATGTCTTCCTTGGTGCACTCGCTGGAAATCAGCGTGCCAATATACTGCCCGTCGCGCATGACGGAAACGCGGTCGGTAATGCGCTTGATTTCGTCCATGCGGTGGGAGATATAAACAATGCCGTATTGCCGCTGGCGCAAATCGCGGATAATCTTAAACAGCTGCTCAATCTCCGTGTCGGTCAGCGCCGCCGTAGGCTCGTCGAAAATGATGACCTTGGCCTCGTGGGAGATGGCCTTGGCAATCTCGCACATCTGCTGTTTGGCCACGGTGAGATGGCTCATGGTTTCCCGGGGATCAATGTCGATGCTGAGCTGCTCAAAGAGTTTGCGCGCTTCCGTGTTCATGCGCGCGTCGTCAATCATAATGCCCTTGCGCGGCTCGCGGCCCACAAAGATGTTCTGCGCCACCGTCAAATGGCCCATCATGTTCAATTCCTGATGAACGATGACGATGCCCGCCTTCTGCGCCTCGCGGGGGTTGGTAAACTCCACCTGACGGCCCTCGTAGGTAATCGTTCCCGAGTCCTTGGTGTAAATCCCGGTCAACACCTTCATCAGCGTGGATTTTCCGGCGCCATTCTCACCCATCAGGGCATGTACCTCTCCCTTGCGCACCTCGAAATCCACATGATCCAAGGCGTGTACGCCGGGAAACGTCTTGTCTATGCCCTTCATTTGCAGAATGATTTCTCCCATGCAAGCGCCCCCTTTCCAGTTCGTGCTGCCGCGTCGCGCCGCATGTCGCGCCGTCGTTGGCTTAACAAAACGGCCCGCGCATTGTTCCTTCATAATAATAGAAATTGTACATTAAATTGCGCGTTCTGTCAAGGCAAAATATCTATTTCCTTAACTTTTGGTCACTCAAGTGTGAAAAAAACAGCATCACAGGAGATATGCTTCTTTAACAATAACGAATCAGCGCCTGCGCCTGCGAAAGCGTGGAAAGGCCCGCCGCAGCCATGGAAAACAGGGCCGCGCCGTAGGCGGCCTCTTCCCGATGGGCGGGTATATGCACCGGCATGCCGAACGTGCGCTCAAACGCCAGGCGCAGCGCAGGGTTTTTGCAGATGCCGTTGCCAGAGCCGATCAATTCGCGCGCGGGCGCGGCCCCGGCGGCGAGCATCAGCGCATAAAGGTCATACAACTCCTTTGCCATGCCCAAAAGCGTGCCGGCAATGAGCGAAGGCGCGTTGAAATTCTCCGGCGACAGGCCGCAAATGCTTGCGCGCAGGTCGCTTTGCCGGCGCGTGCCGCAAAAGCGCGTATCCACCCGGGGCAGGTCTTTGCGTTCCAACGCCTCCATACCCGCGCGGTTCATCTCTTCATAAAGCGCGCCGCCGCCGTAACCGGACAGGGCGGCAAAGCTGCGGGCAAATTCCTCCAGAAGCGCATACGCCCGGCCGCCGCACAGCGAGGAGCCCACAAGTATACTGTGTCCGTCGCCCAGCGGCCGCCGTTCGATATCCGGGCAGGCGACGGCATGATCGCAGGCCATGGAGACCTGACCGCCGGTGCCCATATTGACCAGCACGCCGGTTTGCGCGTCGCGCACCGAGCCGATAAAGCTGGCCTGGTTGTCGCCAATGCCGCAGGAAACCGGCACGCCGTGGGCATTCTCGCCCACCACGGCGCAGCGGGGCGTCACTTCGGGCAAAAGTGCATCGTCCAAGCCGACGCGGCGCAGCGCCGAGACATCCCACTTGCAGGCGTCTTGATCAAAAATGCCCAGACTGGCGGCCCCGGAAACATGCATAAGCGGCGTCTTCCTTCCCGTCAGACGCATGCCCGCATAGTCGAAAATTGTGCACAACGCCTCCGCCCGCTCCGGAACGCGCGCGTTTTTTACGTGCCAGAAGTGCGTGGTAAGGCCGAAGCCAGTGGCCATGGCGTACCCAGTGGCGTCTGAAAGCGCGGAAGCATAGGTGCCGCCGGCAAAGGGCTGTTCCCCTCTTCCATCCTGCCACGTATACAGGGGACTGACGGCCTGGCCCTGCTCGTCCACATAAAGCATGCCGTGCATCTGCCCCGTCAGGCCGATGGCGGCGACGGGGCCGCAGGTTCGGCAAAGTTCGTCCGCCATACCGGTAAGCTGGCCGATGATCCTGTCCGGATCCTGCGCGCGGGCAAAGGGTTCGCCCGTATCCAGCGCGGCGCGGTTGGGCTGATTGAGCGTCGCGGCCACCTCGCCCGTGCGCGTATCGACGGCGACGGCCGAAAGCGTAGTGGTGCCGATATCCAGACCGATTGCGTACATGTTTATCCTCCCCTGTATGTTCGTGGATTGCGGACATTACAGCGCATGTGGATTCGCGCAAACGCCTTTTCCTTTGTGCATGATCTTCCGCCTGCGGGACGCAGACGGCGCTCCCGGCGCAATAAAATCCTGGATGCGCGAGTCCGCCCCAGCGCTTTGCGCCCGCCATGTCGAAGCCCGGACGCTGTTCTGCATTGCTTGCGCGTGGGGGACGCCCGAGGTCGGCCCGTCCATTACCAGGATGCGGCAGCTGCATTGTTTGCGCGCGGGGGACGCCCGGAGTTTTTGCGTTTTCTGCCGGGACAGGATTGCCCGCTCGCTTGCTCGCGGGGGCGCCCTAATAGACGAAGCGCTTGACTGTTTGCATAGTGCGCCCGATCGCTTCCGCGCGGGGGACGCCCTGCCCAGCTGCGCTGCGTCCACGTCGCTCACAAGCCTGATTGTTTGCGCACGGAGAACGCCCGTCTTTTGCCGGCGCGCATTTTTTCAGAACATTCGCTTGCGGAACGCCCGCCTGCGCGCGTCTTCTGCCTGCATGCGTTTTTCTTCCGAAACGCCGTTCAAGCCGCCTTTCCCGAGCGGGCATGCCAAGGCACGGCTGCTTCACGGCTTCCCGTCTATGAATTCAGTTTTTCGCCCGCATAGGCCGCGCCGCCTACCGGGCCTCCACGGCTTTTTACCTGTGGATTCAGCCTTTCCCGCGCGCGTATGCCAAGGCGCGGCTGCCCCACCGTTTCTCGTCTATGGATTCGGCTCTTCGCCCGCATAGGCCGTGCCGCCCGCCGGGCCTCCACGGTTTTTGCCTATGGATTTAGCCTTTCCCGCGCGCGTATGCCAAGGCGCGACTGCCCCACCGTTTCTCGTCTATAGATTCGGCTCTTCGCCCGCATAGGCCGTGCCGCCCACCGGGCCTCCACGGCTTTCCACCTATGGATTTAGCCTTTTTCGCGCGGGCACGCCAGGGCGCCTTCAAACCGGCCAAAAATATGTAGCACAAAACAGGCGCCGCAGCTTCCGCGCGGAGCGCGACGGCGTCGAGGACAGCGCCACGCCGCCCGGAATCGCTTAGGAAGCGCCGGAGCGGCTGTGGCAAAGAACAGTTGGCGCAAGCGCGCCTAGCAGGCAATGGAAGTCGAACCGGGGTCCAGGCGGCGGATAATATCCTCCTGGATGGCGGGAGACAGGTCAAGGAAGTTGACAAACGTACCGTGAATGCGCATGATGTATACGCCGCTGGGCGCATACTTTTTGGGGTTGGCCAACACCTTGCGCAACATTTCCGGCGTGGTCACATTTACATACAGATAGAACGGCGAGAGATGGTCGGCATATTCATTGAAGAACAGCGGCGCAACCACGCGGTTTTTGAAGGCCATGCCCTTCTCCTCCATGCCTTCCTCGCGGAAGTACTTGGGAGCAATGCCGAAATGGCTGGCATAGCCGCCGCCGAATTTCTCAAAGGGCAGCTTGAGGGTGGAAAGTGTGCGCAGGCCCAGGCCGTTGTTGGCGTCCCCGGAGAAGGGGTCCACGCCGTAGTTGAGCATATCGCGGCTCTTGCGGCCGTCGGGCATGGCGCCCACCCAGTAACCGTAGAGAAGGTGCGTAGAAGGCGTGGAGAAGTCCACGCGGAAGGGGTTGCCCCAACAATTGCGCAACGCGGAAACCATGTCCGAAACGCGATTGGCAATCTTGCGGGCTTCCTCGTCGGGCACGTCTTCGTTGTTGCCATATTTCGGGCAGGAAACCAGGTAGTTTCGCAGCTCGTCATAGCCCTCGAAGTTGGCGCGCAAAGCCTCGATCAGCTTGCCGGCGTCCTGCGGGCGGTCGCGCAGCAGGCAATCCACCGCCACAAACGAATCCGCCAGCACCGACAGGCCGTGGATCAGGCAGCCGCTGCCGTTGTAGAGAGTGCCCTGGTGATGCGTGTCGCGCATGTCGTAGCCGGTCTCCAGGCCGCCCATCATGGTGGACAGGAACGGCACGGGCAGATGGGAAACGGCCTCGGTGCAGTTGTTGGCCGCCTTTTCCATCTCCGCAAGGAAGCCTTCCAGGTTTTTGTAGAAGCGCTCGCGCAGCGTGCGCAGGTTCTCCTCGGGCGCAACGGCGGGCACAAAACTGCCGATTTCCTCGCCGGTGACCAGCGAAACGCCGTTGTTGAGGGTGAGCTCAAGTATTTTGGGCAGGTTGAGCCAGCTATTGGTGGTGTTGCCGTTGTCCTTGCCCATAATCAGCGGTTCCTGACAGCCGGCCACCGCGTAGTCCGGCAAATCTTCCTCGCGCACGCCGCCGCGGCG
>CAJFUU010000016.1 GCA_904420265.1 uncultured Clostridia bacterium | reverse complement strand
GGATGTAAAGCGCGCCCACGCCTTTGGGGGCGTGCAGCTTGTGGCCGGAGAGGGAGAGCATGTCCACATCCAGCGCTTTTACGTCGATGGGCACATGTCCCACGGCCTGCACGGCGTCCGTATGAAACAACGCTCCGTGCGCCCTGGCGATTTTGCACAGTTCGGCAATCGGTTCAATGGTGCCGATTTCGTTGTTGGCAAACATGATGGAAACCAGCGTCGTTTCCGGGCGCAGGGCCTTTTCCAGGTCCTCCGTCCGCACCAGGCCGAACGCGTCCACCGGCAGGTAGGTGACTTCAAAGCCTTCCTTTTCCAATTGCTGGCAGGTGTGCAAAACGGCGTGGTGTTCAATTTGCGTGGTAATAATATGGTTGCCCTTTTTCCTGCGGGCGTAAGCCGCGCCGCGGATGGCCCAGTTGTCGCTTTCGGTGCCGCAGCCGGTGAAGTAAATCTCCGCGGGTTGCGCGCCCAGCGCTTTGGCAACCTGACTGCGGGCCTTGTCCAGCGCCATCAGCGCTTCGCGGCCGAAGGCATGGACGCTCGAGGGATTGCCATAAATTTCGCAAAGATAGGGCCGCATGGCTTCGAACACCGGCTCGGTCACCCGGGTCGTGGCCGCGTTGTCCATATATACTCTCATTCCTCGTCCCTCCGTAACATATCTTCCAGGGTAATGCCGTCTACAATGGCGTTCAGGCCGTCGCGCAGGCGCTTCCAGACCTTGCGGGACGGACAATCGCAGCTTTTGCCGCAGGCGTCCTCTTCGCTCAGGCACTCCAGCAGGTTCAGCCCGCCTTCCAGCGCGCGCAAAACCTCGCCTACGGTAATTTCCCCGGGCGGGCGTGAAAGCATGTACCCGCCCTGCGCGCCCCGGGCGCTTACCACCAGGCCTGCGCGCCGAAGCGTGCACAAAAGCTGTTCCAGATACGCCTCCGGAATGCCCTGCGCCTCGGCCACGGATTTGATGGGGCGCGGCTGCGCGCCATAGTTTTGCGCCAGATCGTACATGGCGTGGATGCCATAGCGGGCGCGGGTGGATAGTTTCATGCGTTTGGCCTCCGTTGAATTCCGACCTTTTCGGTCGACATTTACTATATCACCACAAAGGCGCGCCGTCAATCAATCCTGACTGATTTCGTCAGAATTTAACGCGCCGCGCATTGCTTATTGTCAAATCCATCGTTTTAATGGTATAATAGGCGCATGTGGAGGAGCAAAGCGTGAAGATATGCAAGGGGATTATGGTATGGCTGCTTCAGGCCGTCGCGACATTGGCGGTTTTCTGGACGGCGACGGCGACGATCTGGCTGCCCGGGCCCTGGTATGAGATTGCCGCCTGGGGGCTGATGCCAATTTTGGGCGCGGCGTCGGCATATCTGGCCGCGCGCCGGGGCGTAAACAACTACATCGCCTGGCTGGCGCCCCCGATCTGCGTGTATCTGGCCCACTATATCGCCGTCGGCTATGCGCCCGACGAGGCCGGGCCGACGCTGCTGGCGGCGCTGTTGGCCATTGTGGGCGCCGCGGCGGGGCACGTGCGCAACAACATGAAAAAGTAAGCGGAGGAAAAGCAGATGGAGCAAGTAAAAGACCTGATCCTCACCTGTGACGCGGGCACGACGGGCCTGAAATGCAGCCTGTTTAACGCGCGGGGAGAGGCCGTGCGCACGGTGCGCCGCGCCTACGGAACCGAATATCCGCACCACAACTGGGCGCAGCAGGACCCGGACGTGATCCTCGAAAACGTGTATTCCGGCATTCGGGAACTGCTCGAACAGGTCAGCGCCCGGCGCGTGGCCTGCGTGGGCCTGTCGGGGCACATGAACGGCTGCATTCCCGTAGACAGCGAGGGGCGCGCCCTGGCGCCCAATATCATCCACGCCGATTCGCGTTCTGAAAAGCAGGTGGAAAAGATTGCCCGCGTTATCGATCCGGCAGATTTTTACCGGCTTACCGGCAACCGTCTGGATGCGCACTATACGCTGCCGAAAATGCTATGGGTGCAGGAAAACCTGCCGGACGTATACCGCAAAACGCGCTGGTGGCTCAACATCAAGGATTATATTTACGGGCATCTCACCGGCCACTTTGGGCAGACGGACTTTTCCGACGCTTCCTTGACCATCGCCCTGGACATCAACCGCGGCGTTTGGGCCGAAGAACTGCTCAAAAGCCTGGAATTGTCGCCGCAGCAGATGCCGCGCATCCTTCCCGGGCATGATGTGCGCGGCAAAATCACGCGCGACGTATACCGCAAAACCGGCCTTATCGCCGGCACGCCCGTAGCCATCGGCGGCGGCGACGGCGCCTGCACGGGCCGTGGCGCGGGGCTGTCGGAAGAAGGTTCGAGTTATACTTACATCGGTTCGTCGGCATGGGTGTCGCAAATGACGCGCCGCCCCGTGCTCGACCCGCAAATGCGCATTTTCAATTTTCTGGATATGGACGGGGAAAGCTGCCATGTGCTCGGCACCGTGCAGTGCGGCGCGGCGGCGTTTGACTGGGCGCGCGCCAACCTCTTCGGCGGCGCGGACGGCAAGGATATGCTGGACATTTCCCGCATTGAAAACATGGCCCGCCAATCGCCGCCCGGGGCCGAGGGCGTTCTGTTCCTGCCCACGCTGATGGGCTGGCGCACGCCGTATTGGGACCCCAATACCCGCGGCGTGCTGATGGGCTTTACGCTTTATCACGACCAGCGCCACATTGCCCGCGCGGTTTACGAGGGCGTGGCTTACGCGCTCAACTCCTGCCGGGAGATCATTGCGGAGTGCGTCGGGCCGATGAAGAGCATGATGTTCACCGGCGGCGGCGCGCGCAGCGGCCTGTGGCCGGATATGCTCGCGGCGGTGTACGGTCAACCCCTCAACGTGCACATGACCCCGGGGGAAACGACCTCGCTGGGCGCGGCCATCACCGCCGGCGTGGGCGTGGGCCTGTTTGAAAGCTACGAGCAGGCGGCTGGCGTGGTGCGCACGCGTTCCAGCCATGCGGTCAATCCCGTGTGGCGCAAAAAGTACGAGGAAATATACCCGCTCTACGCCATGATTTACGAGCGCATGCGGCCCATTACCGACGGTCTCGCCGCGCTGGGGGCCTAGCAAATGGCTACGGTTGTTACCACCCAGACGGATGCGCTGCACGCTTACTTTGTGCGGGTTCGGCCCTATTACCGCGAAATGTTCAACATGGCGCACGCCATCTGCGGCAATTATGAATTGGCCGAATACGCCGTGCAGAGCGCGCTGCTGGAGTGCTTTCGCCAGGGTTCTCCCCGCAGCCGCGTCGGTCTGCGCGAAAGCCTGCGCGCTGCGGTGCGGCGCATGGCCATGGAGCAAGTCCGCCTTATCGACGATGCGGAACTGACTTGGGACGGCTTTCGGGAAGACGCTATCGACGGCGCGCAGGGAGACTCCATTCTACTGATCGCTTCCCAGGAGGGCGTGGACGGCCGCAGGATGCTGATGCTGCGCTACGGTTGCGGCTTGCGCGCGCGGGAAATCGCCCGCTTGACGAAAGCGAGCGCCGCGCAGGTAACGCAGACGCTTACGCGCTTCGAACGCCGCGTCCGGCGCCGCTTGCCGCCCCGGGAACGCGCCCGCACCGAGCGGCATATCGTTCGCAGCGCCCGCGCCTGGCTGGAAGCGCAGACCGACGGCGTGCCCGATTCCGGAGCGGTGCTTCGCAGCCTGGAAGCGGAATTGATGGAAAATGGCGCGCCGGGCCGCAAGGTTTCGCGCGCGGTGTTCAGTGTCCTGGGAGTTTTGCTTGGCATTTTGCTGGCTTGCCTGTTCTGGCTCTTGATGGTGTTGCTGGTGCCGCCGCAGATGGAGGACCCGGGCGAAATCGCCGTTGTCGATTACATGCCTGAAACTTCCGTGGCCCCCGCGGCTGAAACCGCTACGCCGCAACCGTTCAGCGCGGTGGAATAGGCGTGAGAAATGGAGCGTGGGGCGGAGAAACTGCCAAGACAGAATAGCCTTTATCCATGAAATCGGGAACGGTAAAGCATTGGCCGTTCCCGATTTTGGCGCCATAATTGATTCGGGAGGGAAATTCGCATTGAGCGGGCGGCGCATGGCTTCCACGGCAGATTTTCTGAAGGATATTTTGAATTGCTGTCAAAAGAAAGAATTTAAAAGTATTGTTCCCGCGGCAGGCGTCAAAGAAAGACTGGAACAGGAGCGGCGTTCCGGGAAGATTCGAAGCCCTTGGAATACGCCGACTGCGCCAATGTGGAAGGGACCATTGAATCCCGAAACGAAGAAGATATTTGTCACATCCGAATCAATGTGACAACGGACGGACGCATAAACGGCACAGAGGGTCGGCTGGAACCAATGGCTTCATGCGTACAAAAGATACAGCGCGATATATATTCAGGATGCCTTGCATGGTTTGCCTGTGCAATTACAAAGGAGAATGATTTCGCCCGAGGTTTCTGCGCGCGGAGGCTTCGGGCTTTTTTTTGACGCCCGTCTGTTTGTGTGAAACTTTTTCGGGTTCAACCGGCGATAAGCACAAGGCCGCCCTGTCTGAAATCCACTTCCGGCAGGGCGGCTTCTGTACTATGGCAGTATATGTCCCCGAAACCAATTTCCTTCAGGATTTTCTTATGCTTCCACCATCATTCCCGCCTTTGTTCGGATTATGTTTCTTCCATATGCCGGCATTCAGTTTGATGGGCCTGAACAAAGGAAGGTGTCGTTGCGCACCAGCGCAATCGCCGCCTCGCTCCGGACAATCGCCCTTCGTGGGTTACCTGTGCATCTTTAAGCAATTGCATACGGGGGCAATAGATAAGGAAGGAAAAGGTATTCACCGTAGATACGAAAGATACGAAGGGGAGGGGAGAGAATGCGGGAGGCGGAAGGGAAGAGAGCGAGGTTTGTTGCACAGCGGAAGCAGGGGCAACGAACGCGCAAGCGCATAACGCGCGAAGTCCCAGGCGCCGGAGAAGGGCGAGGCTCTTCAAGCGCACCTTGAAAACTGCATAGCCCGGGACCCGCACACAGGCTGTCGCGGAGGGGGGCGAAGGGAATCGGCGAGGACCGCCTGCGCAAGAGCGTAAACGACGAAGCGGAGGGGCAAGTCCAAGGCGCGAGCGATACCTTTGGCCATGGAGCGGCAGGGGAACACCCGTCTGTCTAACGTCACAGTAAGGGGCGGCCCGTTGATGAGGGGGGAGCGAAAGCAGTGCGCCCGAAAGAGGGCGGCGGGCGAAGGGCAAACGAGAGACGGAACAAAAACAGAGGCGCGGATTGCGCAGAGGCGAAAAACAAAGCGGTCCAGGGAAGGCAGCGCAAACAAAGCCGCAAGAGATAAAGTAGAAGGAAACAAAGCCGAAGAATGGAGGAGAAAGATATGAATCAGGTATACATTTCCGGAAAGATAGCGGACAGGCCGCGGTTGGTGGAGACAGAGAACGGGAGGGAACACCTGCTGTTTGGAGTAAGCGTGCGGCACCGGACGGCGAGAGGCGTGGTAAAGCAGGAACTTTATACGGTCAACGCTTGGAACAAGGCGGCGCTGTGGGGCGCAGAGCAACTTGCGCAGGGTCAGCTTGT
>CAJFUU010000015.1 GCA_904420265.1 uncultured Clostridia bacterium | reverse complement strand
GCGGAATCGCGCCGCGGCGCAAGCGCCATGGCGCGCCTTCGACATATTCAGGGGTATTTTGGAGAACCCATTGCGGGGAGTCCGCAATGGTCGGGAAAAAAGGCGTAAGTCTCCGCCGCAAGCGTCGCGCATCCTTTTTGATGAAGCGCCGCGCGCTTTTTTGAGGTGATTGACGTTATTGGAAGCGAAACGTGCGTTGCATGGACGGCTGTACGGGAAGCAATAAGACGCGGAATCACTCCGCGGCGCAAGCGCCACAGCGCGCCTTCGACATATTCAGGGGTATTTTGGAGAACCCATTGCGTGGCGTCTGCAATGGGCGGGAAAAAAGGCGTAAGTATACCATGATGTGCAAGCGATGCGCACCCTTTTTGATGTATTAAAAAGCGCGCATCGCGCGGGTGGCCGGGAGGCAAGATGCGGATTCGCTTCGTGGCGCAAATGTGAAGAGCGGCGAAACTTTTGAAACACAAAAATGCAGCCCCGGCGTTTTCCGGGGCTGCATCGCGCTCTGCTCAGCGGGCCAGTATGTCGGCGTCGTTTGCGGTATGCAGGAAATCGCGGATCAATTCGCGGCAGCGCTTGTAAACGCATTCGCGGGCGTATTCCACGTCGTTCTTTTCGCGCATGGCGCGCTCGTAGGGCTGACGCAGTTCGGTGCCGACGTTGATCTTGGCGATGCCGGCCTGAATGCCCTTGAGGATGTAGTCGTTTTCAATGCCGCTGCCGCCGTGCAAAACCAGCGGGATGTTCAGCGCCGCTTCCAGTTCGGCGATGCGCTCAATATCCAGCTTCGCGGCGGGCTTTTTCTTGTCCAGCAAATTGGCGGCGATGGCGCCGTGCACGCTGCCAACAGCCACGCTCAGCCAATCGCATTCGCTTTCCTTGACGAACTTCGTGGCGTCCTCGACGGTCGTGAAGCCCATCTTCTTTTCAAAGATTTCCTCGTAGGGGATGGCGGCCTGCGCCGTCTCGTGGCCCATGACCGCGCCCAATTCGGCCTCCACGGGGATGCCCGCGGCGTGGGCGATATCGGCGACGGACTTCGTGGCGGCAATGTTGCCCTCCAAAGACAGGCGCGAAGCGTCCACCATCACGGACTGATAGCCGGCCTTGATGGCGCGCTTGATGATGGGCAGATAGTCCACCTCCAGGTGGTCCTCGTCAATGACGGGCACATGATCCAGGTGCAGAAGCGTATGGCCGCTCTTTTCGTACTTTGCATACTCCTCGGCGACGCGCTCCAGGCTTTCGGATTCGAATTTTTCCCATTCCAGGCGCGCGACCTGAATCATGGCCACGGAGTTTTCATCCACAATTGCCTGCGCGATGGGCTTGAGCATCGGCAGATGGGGGATGTTGAACGCGGGAACGACCAGCTTGTTTTCCAGAGCCTTGCGAACAATCTTTTTAGCATCCATAAGAAAATACCCTCCGTTTTTTGAACGCTACCTGTATTATTATAGTAAACCCCCGCCGTGATTGCAAGATGCGTTTTGAGAAAATCTTTGCGCGAGCGGGAGAGGGTGGCAGGAATTTTACGTTTGCGCGTCGAATATATCACCGGAATGTCGAAAATGCGGAGGAAGCCATGCTGGAAATCGTCATCCAAAATTGGGACGATCTGCAAAAAGCCGTCTTTGACGACGTATGGGACGAAAAGATTATGCGCTACCGCGCCAACCGCATCTACCGCGGCGCGGCGGATAAGGATTGGCGGCTGGTGCCGTCCCTCAACCGCGTGTGCGGGCACAATCTGAAACTGGAGCAGGCCGTTTTTCGCAGTTTTCGCAAATACGGCTATGCGGATCTTGCCCAGTATTCCGGGTTTTGGCAGCTTTTGCCGGTGGCGCAGCACTACGGGTTGCCCACGCGCCTGCTGGACTGGTCGTATTCGCCCTTGGTGGCGGCGCATTTTGCCACAGAGGACACCGACGCCTACGACCGCGACGGCGCCATTTGGTGTATCGACGCCACGGAAGTGAAAAAACGCCTGCCCGCACGCTTGCGCAAGCGGCTGGAGGCGTCAAACAGCAACATTTTTTCCATTGGCATGTTGGAAAAGGAAATGCGCGACTTTACCGATATGCAGGCCATGTCGCCCGAGCCGTTCGCCATGTTTTTTGAACCTGCCTCCATGCTGGACCGCATCGCCAACCAATACGCCCTGTTTTCCGTGGTCAGCGACCCAAAGGTGCTGCTTTCGGACATCCTTGAACAGCAGGAGATTGACTACTATAAAATCATCATTCCGCGCGAGGTGAAGCTGGAAATCCGCGACAAGCTGGATTACATCAATATTTCCGAGCGCATGCTCTATCCCGGGCTGGATGGCGTGTGCCGCTGGATTGCCCGCCAGTATTCGGCGCTGGGCCCGAAGTACAACCGCCGGCCGGAGGGGACGGTGGGTACGTAACATACACTTTACCAAAAAATCTTCAAAGGCTGTGTACTTTTTGCGTCAATGCGCGCTACAATACAGTTATTGGGTGTGTTTATGATGGGTAATTGCGCGAAGATGCGCTTTTGCTAGACAACTACGAAAAAACGCAGGAGGGAACCAAAGATGAAATTCCGTTCCATGATGGCGGCCGTGCTGGCAATCATCTTCATGATCTGCGGCGTGGCCATGGCCGAGACCGCGGAGCCGGTCGAAGTCGTGATCTGGCACACCTTTACCGACGCGCAG
>CAJFUU010000014.1 GCA_904420265.1 uncultured Clostridia bacterium | reverse complement strand
GAGAGGCGTGGTACGCAGGGCCGCTATGCAAGAGAAAATGGTTTTCCTCAGATGGGGGAGAGGAGCAAAACGCTGGAGAAAAGATATAACTGTCGCAGAGGGATGCAGAAGAGGGGGTAGCGAGCAGGGCTGCTATGCAAAAGGGAAGGGCCTTCTCCAAATAGAGGGCGAAACAAACCGCTGTAGAAAGAATATAATCGCCGCAAAGGGGTGCAGCAGAAAATGTGGGAAGTGAAGAGTGAGGCCGCTATATAAAGGGGGATGGTTCTCCTTGGATGGAGAGCGGAGCGAAACACTGGAGAAAAATGTAACTGTCACAGGGGGATGCAGAAGAAGAGGGGGCAGTGGGCAGGGCCGTCGTACAAGGGAGATGGCCTTCTCCAAATGGGGAACAGGGCGAAACGCTGGAGAAAGACAGGGATGCAGCGGAAGAGGGTATGGCGGACAGGACGGCTACGCAAAAGTGAGCTCTCCTGGATGGGAAGCGGCAGGGAAAAATTCGTTTTGGATGCAACGCACATACGGCGCATGTCCGTTGCGAGGAAACGGTCCGAAATTGCCGGTTCATCCATCCACAAGGCGAATGCGCATTCATGCGGAAGATTTGAACCGCCGCGCCCTTATGCCCAAGCGTGCGCGCAAGGTATTTGGCATTCAATGCGTTCCTGTTTAAAAGGGGACGACGGGGCTTTTTGCCCAGGGCAGGGCCTGTTGGGAAATTCCTTATTATGTGGACTCCATATCCCCCGTGAATTTTTGACACAGCGCCGCAGATTTGCAAATTTTCCACGAAACTGGCGCCTTTTCAAATTGCGCTTTCCCTTTTCGAACAGCCTCCAGACAAACATAGTGCCGCCGGCCCTCTTCGTCCAATCGAGCTGTTTTTAAAACGCATATGAAACGCCGCTTTCCGGATATGGGAAGCGGCGTTTGACGATGGCTGGATGCGCTTGACTAGCCGTTGTCTGCCTGGACAGAATTGCGCAGATATTCCATCACCTGAGACATGGCGTCGTAGTCATTGGCGTCGGCGCTGAAGTGGAAAGCGTAGATTTTCGAGCCTACGGCGGCCATAATCACCGAGCCCTGTACAGACTGGTCGCCCTTGTAAGCCCTGTAGATGGTGGAATAACCGGTTTTTTCCATAAAGGATGTGTCGGTCATCAGATTGCCGATTTCATAGGAATCGTACTGTGTGAATACGGCGCGCATAAACGTGGAAAGTTCGCTGTCCATATCGTCCTCGTCGGCGCGGTCATCCAGCTGTTTGACAGACACGGCCATGCGCGCGGGAATGTCGCCCTCAGCCACAGGCTCCTCATAGCAAATTGTGCGCCGGCCAGGGGTCATTTCCCAGTGGGAGGGGTAGGCAAAGCGCACGCCCAGCGTTGCGTTGCTGGTGGTCGCGTAAGTGTATTCGGCAATGGACAGGCCAATATTGCCGGCGCTTGCCGTCGGCGTGGGCGTGGCAGCAAAAATATCCTCCTGCGCCTGCGCGCCGCCCAGTATGAGCGCGAGCGCCATAAGCGCCGCAAACAGACGTTTCAAGTACACGCACCTCCTGTTGCTTGGCGGTCAATAGTCATTGTAGCACGTTTTGGAACCCGCGTCAAATCCGCACGGGAACGGGCGCGTATGCGCTTTGAAAGCGTATGCGGCCACGGCCTATATATCCGCAAAGCCGCAGATAAAACCTTGCGGGAAGCCGCCGCCGGACATGCTTGCGGGCGGCTCGCTGTTGGCGCTTGCGGAGAGAAGCGCGCCAATGCTGGGGCGGCTGTTGAGAGACGCGCGGAGAAGCCGTCGCCGTCCAACGGCCCTTTTCATCCTGAGGAGGTTTTGCTGGCGCAATTTGGCGAAGGGAAACGCAGCGGCGCTGCGTTTGACCTGAAAGCTGTTTGAAAAGGGAAAGCGCGATTTTGAGGGGGACGTTCGCCAGTTTCGCGGAAAATTCGCGGCGCCAAAGCAACGGAAAACCGACGCAAGAACCCAAAGAAATTTTCCAACAGTCCCAGCTTCCGTCAGGGCCGAAGCGCCCATAGCGGTTCTTCTTCAAAACGGAAGCGGCTTGCAAGGCGGTTGCTGTCCGCATCCACGCTCGCGAGCGATGTGCCGCGCTGGACGGCCTGCCATGCAGATGTGAGAGCAAAAAAGGGAGTGCGGATGGCATCTTGCGGAAGTTGTCTGGAAAAACGCCCGCAAGCCGTTGTCAGAAGAATCATGTCCGCGAGTGGCATACCACGCTGGAGGTACTTTGCGGCCGTGAGAGCGAGAAAGGGAGTGCGGACGGCATCTTGCAGAAAGCGCTTGGGAAACGTCCGCAAGCCGTTGCTGCCTATATCCATGACCGTGAGAGACGTGGCGGAGCTAGGCAGCTTGTTTTACGGCCGTGAAAGTGAAAAAGAGCGTGCGGATGGCATGACATCCTGCAGAAGTTGCTTGGAAAAACGCCCGCAAGCCGTTGCTGTCTTCATTCTCGCCCGCGAGCGACTGTCGTGCAGGGGGCACTTTGCGTCCGTGAGAGCGAAAAAGGAAGCGCGGACAACATGGCATCTTGCGGAAGTTGCCTGGAAAAACGCCCGCAAGCCGTTGCTGCCCGCATTCACATCCGCGAGAGATGTGACGCGTTGGACGCCTGCCTTACAGCCATGAGAACAGAAAACAGGAGCGCAAATAATCTTCTGCGTTGCCTTGGCGGCGCGGCTTTGCAGCCATACGACAAGAACCGTATTTCCCGACGGATTTTTCCGCGTGCGCGATGCCTCAAAGCATGCCGCTGCCGGCGATGCGTTCAACACAGGCCGTCAAATCTTCAACCGACCGCACCAACGCGAAGCGTACGTGCCCCTGCCCCAGCGAGGCAAAGGCGCTGCCCGGCGTGCACAGAACGCCCGTGCGTTTGAACAGTTCGGTTACGAAGGCCTCGTCGTCTTCCCAGCCGCGCGGCGTTTTTGCCCATACAAACATCGTGCCTTTGGCGTCGGGCACATTCCAACCGGCGGCGGTCAGGCCGTGGCAGAGCGCGTCGCGGCGGCGCTGGTATTCGGCGCGTTGCCGGGCCACGCCTTCCTGCGGGCCGTTCAGGGCGGCGATGGCCGCGTGTTGCGCCACCAGGAACAGGCCATAGTCGATTTGCGTGCGCAGGGCGCGGAAGCGCTCGAGGATGGCGCGATTGCCCAACAGAAACGACAGGCGCGCGCCAGTGAGGTTATACGTCTTGGAAAGGGAATTGAACTCCACGCCCACATCCATCGCTCCAGGGACGCTCAAAAAGGAAATTCCTTCCGCCCCGTCAAAGACGATTTCGGAATAGGCATTGTCGTGCACGACGCATATTCCGTATTTGCGCGCGAAAGCGACCAAATCGTCGTAAAACGCGCGCGGGGCCATCGCGCCTACGGGATTGGCGGGGAAGGAGACGATCATCATCTTGGCCCGCCGCGCGATGGATTCGTCGATGGCGGCAAGGTCGGGCAAATAGCCGTTTTTTTCGTCCAGCGGGTAATAGGCGATTTCCGCGCCGTTCAAGTACGGGCCGGCCTCAAAGATGGGATAACAGGGATTGGGCACGAGCACTGCGTCGCCGGGGTCGCACAGCGTCAGGGCGATGTGGGCGATCCCCTCCTGAGAGCCGTACACGCCCATGATTTCCTCCGGCGCGAGCGCCACCCCATAGCGCCGCGCGTACCAGCCCTGCACGGCGCTTGTCAATTCCGGCAGATCGCCCAGCGCATATTTGTAGTTTTCCGCATCGAGCGCCGCCTGCGCAGCCGCCGCGCGGATGTGCTCCGCCACGGGAAAATCCGGCGTGCCTACCGAAAGATCGCACACCCATTCGCCGCTTGACAGGCGTTGCCCCTTGAGATCCTTGAGGACGTTGAAGATGTTGGGCTGAAAGCGCTTTGCGCGCTGGGAAAACTGCCAGTTCATATGCATTCTCCTCGTGTAGTATTAAAAGGCCTCCCACCAGAGGCGCGCCTGCGGATTGGTTGATTTCTCCTGCCGTATGACGGTTTTGAAGGGCCGCATGTATGGAATGTAGGCAGCCCCCGGCACCGCGCCTTTTTGTATACGCGCGCCCCGCCCGAAAGGGGTCGGACGGGGCAAGCAATGAAATCAAAAGGAAAGCTGGGCCATTGGAGTGGCGCAATGCCGGCAACGCGCCTTTGAGAGACGTGCATTTCGACGCTGCCGGCACAAAGACCAGGCGACAAACCAAGCGTTCCAGACAGCGTTTCAAGCGGATGGCCGATGCGCTGCGGCGTATGCAAAATCCGTCTGCGAACAAACCGCCACAGTTTCCGTGTGCATGACGCCCGTGGAACATATACTGGCCGGGAATCGGCCTCCGCGCGGGCAGGTTGCGTACCGAACCGCTCTTGCCTTATTTTTGGCGGCATGTGCCTGCGCCGTCCGCGGTCGCAGCCCGTTCAAAATGCATGGAAGCGGAACGGCTTTGCGCGCAAGCACTCTTTGCCGTGCTATTTACGGATGCGTTAGCGCGCCCAGGCGGCGCATGTGCTCGCGGAATGCACGCCAACCGGGGGAACGCCCTTGTACGGTCGGGCTATAACGCACCGAACGCTCCTGCCCTATACGCCTTCTGGCGGCGACACATGTCTCCGTCTCCTGCGAGAGCGGTCAAAGCGCGCGGAAGGAAAGCCCTTGCGCACAGACAAGCCCGCCTTTGCCGCGGAAGGCTTGTTCGCGGCGCAGCCGGTTAACGCCCATCGCACATGCCGTCCACAGAACGCGTACCAACCGGGGGAACGCCCTTGCATAGTCGTTGCGTGCCAAACCTCCCGTCGCGCATGCCAGCCGGGGAATGCGCAGTGGCCAGAAGATAGCCTCCGCGCGGTCGAGTGCGCAGGGATTGCGCGCAAAAACTGCCCTTGTCTTTCAGGCGATGTACGGTTCCAGCGGCGCATGACGCTCGCGGGACATGTACTGGTCAGAGGGCGGCTTCGCGCAACCGGCATCACAGAAATGCGCGCCGGGGCCAAGTTTGCCTTTCGCCCGGGATTTACGCAGGCGATGAAGCCGCGGCCCTTGAAAGCGCGCGGCGGAGAACCTCCCTTTTGCATAAGCGAATGCGGACATCCGCTTATGCGCAGGGAGTTCAGAGGCTACCTTGCGTCAGGATTTGTTTTTCTGGCTGTCGCGCTCGCGCAGCTCCACGCGGCGGATTTTGCCGGAAATGGTCTTGGGCAGCTCGTCCACAAATTCGATGACGCGCGGGTACTTGTACGGCGCGGTCAGCTTCTTGACGTGGTTCTGCAGCTCCTTTTTCAGTTTCTCGGTCGGCTCATAGCCCTTTTTCAGCACGATGGTGGCCTTGACGATCTGGCCGCGCACCGGATCGGGCACGCCGGTGATGGCGGTTTCCACCACGGCGTCGTGCTCCATCAGCGCGCTCTCCACCTCGAACGGCCCGATGCGGTAGCCGGAGGACTTGATGACGTCGTCGGCGCGGCCCACGTACCAGTAATAGCCCCACTCATCGCGCCAGGCGAGGTCGCGCGTGTGGTACATGCCGTCGTGCCAGACGGCCTTTGTGCCTTCCTCATCGCGGTAGTAGCCCAGGAACATGCCCACGGGCGTCTCGTACTGCGTGCGCACCACGATCTCGCCCACCTGACCGGCGGGGCAGCTCTTGCCGTCCTCATCGACGACGTCCACGTCGAACTGCGGCGAGGGCTTGCCCATGGAGCCGGGGCAGACCTTCATCCACGGGAAAGTGCCCACGGTGACGCACAGTTCCGTCTGCCCGAAGATCTCGCGTAGCTCGTGGCCGGTCAGTTCCTTCCACTTTTCAAACACCTCGGGGTTGAGCGGCTCGCCCGCCGTGGTGCAGTGCTG
>CAJFUU010000013.1 GCA_904420265.1 uncultured Clostridia bacterium | reverse complement strand
CTGGCTGTAGACGATGATGCCCACCGCGCCCAGCATGGTCGAAAGCGTGGTGCCGATGATGCGCATCTTGTTGACGGAGATGCCCGTGGCCTCAGCAAAGCGCGGGTTGTTGCCCACGGCCTGCATGGCCACGCCGGTCTTGGAGCGGCTGAACAGCCACATCAGGAAGCAGCACAGCGCCATGAAGAGGATAAGGCCGGTCGGCACCGTGAAGGAGCCGATGTCAAAGGCCAGGAAGTCGTTGAGTATATGGCGGTAAGCGCCGTCCAGCGTCAGGGTCGCGCGCAGGCCGCGGCCAAGGGGCCAGCGCAGCTTGTCGGACTGGAAGGGCAACAGCAGCCAGGCGATGCACATCAGGGAGATGATCGAATAGCCCACATACGTGGTGACCGACATCTCGCTGCCCTTGAGGCGGTTGAGCAGCACGCCGTAGGCCATGCCCACCAGGGCCGCGATCAGGCAGCCGACGACGATGGCAAAGAGGAAGCCCGGCAGGCCCGAGAAGCCAAATTCGATGCACAGCAGGCCGCCGACGAGGCCGCCGACAATGCCCAGCGGCAAACCGAGGTTGAGGCCGATGCCACACTGGATGCCCGGCAGCATGGCCAGTACCAGGATGCTGTTCATCGCCATGCGCACCACGGCATTGGAAAGCAGCGTGGTCAGAGAAAGGTCGTAAACCACCGCCAGCACGCACAGCAGCATAAAGAAGCAGGAGATGATCAGGCGCGGAATGCCCAGCGCCTTGAGCAGGGGCTTGGCGAAGAACACCATCAGCGCCACCAGCGTAAGCGCCACGCCCACGGTAATCAAATCGTCGCCATAGCGGGTAATCCACGAGGCGAAGCCCGCCGTGCCATAGGCGGAGAGGCGGTCGTACTGCGTTTCATAGGTGTCGCCGCGCTGATAGAGCAAGGCCTCGATGGTGGGCCGCAGCGTTTCCAGAGCCGCGTCGGAAAGATCCGGCGAAATGGTTTGCAGCACAACGCTCAGGGCGGCGTACTTTTCGTCCACCACGGCAGAGAGGGCGTTCATTTCCTCTGTGGCCACAAAACCGGACATGTCCACTTCCGGCTCCTCTTCTTCAAGAACCAGTTCGTCCTCGGACATATCCATATCCATGGCGGCTTCCGCATCTGCGGGAGCGGCTTCGAGGATTTCCTCCTCGGCCGCAGCCGTCTCATCCGGCATCTGCTCAAGCATCTGCTCGGCATAGGCGGCCTCGTCGGCGTCGGTCTGCTCGCCCAGGACGCGCTGCGCCGCGAGCATTTCCTCCACGGCGGGAATCAGGGCCGTGGTATCCACGGTATCCAGATCGACCTCAATGGTCAGGTTTTCCACGCGTTCACGCGCTTCGGCCTCTGCGGCGGCCACGGCTTCGCGAATTTCGGAAAGTCCGCCGCCAGCGGCGCGGGCTTCTTCGCGCGCGGCCTCAATTTCGGCCTCGACGAGCGCTTCTTTCGAGCCCTCGCCTGTGGTGGTCAACAGAGCGGTCAGGCGCATGTCGCTGAGCATCTGTTCGCCCGAATCGCTGGTGCGGTTGATTACGCCGAAAATACCTCCGGCAACCAGCACCACCGCTGCCACCAGCAGAGCGACAAACGCAATTTTTTGCGATTTGGAACGGCTATTCATGCGCGCCTTCGCCTCCCTTCGTAGGTTTGATGCCCGACATTGCCAGGCCGAAATCCGCGTCGGAGGCGTCCGGCGCGAGTACGTCCACCACCCTGCCCTCGGAAACGATGGCGATGCGGTCGCTGATGGAGCGCAGTTCCTGCAATTCCGAAGAAACCATGACAATGGTCATGCCGTGCTCGCGATTGAGGCGCACCAGCGTTTCCAGCACCAGCTTTTTGGCGCCGATGTCAATGCCGCGCGTCGGCTCGGAAACGAACAGGAATTTGGGGTTCATTGTCAGCGCCCGGGCCACGCACACCTTTTGCTGGTTGCCGCCCGAAAGCGTGCCTGCCGCCTGGCGGGAAGAGGTGCAGCGGATATCCAAACTCTGAATCATCTGCTTGGCATGGTTGCGCACCTTTTTGCCGTCCTTGGTGGTCATAAACAGGAACTTGCGCAAAAATTCTCCATTGATTTGCATGGCGTTGAAGGCGATATTGTCTTCAATGGATTGATCCAGCAACAATCCTACGCCGCGCCGGTCCTCGGAAACCATGGCCATGCCGCTCTTGAGCGCATTTTTGGCGTCGTTAAGGGGCAGGGGCGTTCCAAACAACTCCACCTCGCCCGCGGCGGGGTAGAGGCCCATCACACCGTTGGGAATGCCGATTTTGCCCTGGCCGGCCAAGCCGCCCACGCCGAGGATTTCGCCTTCGCGCACCTCAAGGTCGACGCCCTTGACCTCTTCGCCGGGCATGTCCACGACAAGGTTTTTTATGGAAAGAGCGACCCTCGCGTTCGGGTTCGCCGCCTTCGGCGACGATTCCACAACGGCTTCGCCCTTGCGTCCGATCATCAACTCCGCCAACTCGGCCAGGGAAGTCTCTTGCGTCTTGCGCGTAGCTGCCAGCTTGCCGTCGCGCAGGATGGTGATGCTGTTGGCGGCGGCCATCACCTCGTCCAGACGGTGGGTAATAAAAATGATGGCGATACCGCTTTGCGCGATTTGCTTCATTACGGAAATGAGCTTTTCCGCCTCGGATTCGGTCAAAACGGCGGTCGGCTCGTCAAATACCAGCAGGCGGATGCCCTTTTTGTCAATTTCACGGGCGATTTCCACAAACTGCATGTAGCCCACGGGCAGGCCCTTCACCAGTGTCATTTCGTCCAGGCTCATGCCCACGCTGTCCAAAGCCTTGCGCGCGTCCTTGCGCATGGCGGGCATATCCAGGTTTTCCAGGTTCTTGCTGTGCAAAAGCCTGCTTAAAACGGTGGGCCGGGTAATTTCGCGGTTGAGTTTGATATTTTCGGTGATGGTAAAACCCGGCAGAAGCATGAATTCCTGATGCACCATGCCGACGCCCAGATGCAAAGCGTCGTTGGGCGAAAGAATATTCATTTTTTCGCCGTCTATGCGCACCTCGCCGTCGAAGCCGCCGGTGGTGTGAATAACCGGCATGCCGAACAGCACGTTCATCAGCGTCGATTTTCCCGCGCCGTTTTCACCCAACAGCGCGTGAATTTCACCGGGGCGCACCGAAAGCGACACGTCGGAAAGCACGGTGTTTTCGCCGTATCGCTTGGTAATGTTTTTCATTTCCAGCACGTATTCTGCGCCCAATGCGTGTTCCTCCCTTTAAGCGGGGAATCGGCCCGCCTCCCCAAGAAGAGGCGGGCCGTTTTCTACCCGGGAATGTTGCTTATGCCGCGGTATCCTCGACCAGATAGTCGTTGAAGTCAACCGGGGTGAGCATCACGGTGTAGTAGTTGTCGAAGGTGGTGCCTTCAGCGTTGGTGTAGTTCTCGATGGTGGCTACGCCTTCGCCGTAGGTTTCGTTGAACAGGGCGTTGAGCGCTTCGGAATCGTTACGCTCGGTGACGGTGCCCTCGATGTAGGCCTTGGCATACTCGAAGCCGATGTTCACGATGGCCATGTTCACCGGATGCGGCCAAGTGGAGAAACGACCCACGGCGTCGTGCTCGGCCAGAGCGGCGGCAATCGCCTGCAGGGCGGCCTCGTCGTCCGCGCCGATTTCAAACTCCAGGCCCAGGGTGGCCGGGAAGGCATGATACGGGCTCGGGCAGCAGGGCTGCGGATAGT
>CAJFUU010000012.1 GCA_904420265.1 uncultured Clostridia bacterium | reverse complement strand
CTCGCCCCGCGCAAGATGCGCGGCGTGGTCAGCGAGGGCATGCTGCTGTGCGCCTCGGACGAGGCGGGCAACCTCAAACTCGTCACCGTGGAGGGCGGTGATTTCGCTCCCGGGGCGGAAATCGGTTGATACGTCCTCTTTCAAACTGCGCAAAATGCTGGATGTGGGCGGCGAGACGCGCACGGTATTCAACGGCACGCGCGGAGAAATGCGAATGCCTGCGGGCGCGTTTCCCGCCCGGAGCGGTTTGACTTCGGGCAGCGCAATGCTGCCGCGCCTTCCGTCGAACCGCGCCGGAACAAATCTCAAACTCGTCACCGTGGAGGGCGATGATTTCGCTCCCCGGGGCGGAAATCGGTTGATACGTCTGCTTTCAAACCGCGCAGGGAAGCGCTGGACGCAGGCGGCGAAACGCGCACGATACCCAGCGGCATCGTTCAGCGGCACGCGCCGGAGAAATGCGAATGCCTGCGGGCATGTTTCCTGCCCGGAGCGGTGGTTTGGCTTCGGGCAGCGCAATGCTGCCGCGCCTTCCGTCGAACCGCTCCGGAACAAATATACTGGCAGGGCAGCCGGGTCGCCTCGCCGGCGCGCATCGGCCTTGGCAGGTGCGAACATGCGCCGCCCTCCAATGCGGAAGAGAACGCGCCAAACCGCGCGGCGCTTTTCGCTCTGTCGGGCGGCCTTGCTTCGCGATTTGCGCTTTCGCAGAAGGGCTTTGGCACGCCCGTTCAAGCGATTGCCGCGAGGCGTCCCCGGACGTAGGTTTGCACGGGCTTATGCGCGCATTCGGCCGCGGTTTGAAACGCCGTTGCGGGCCGCTTGTCCCCTTCATGGCGCAGGGGCCGCTTTATCAAAACAATGGGCGCGGCCGGCGGAGGTTCCGCCGTTGCGCGTCCCGGGAGGCAATATGAAACTGTTTGATTCCCACGCCCATCTGGCCTCGGAACGCTTTGCGGAGGATTTGCCGGACGTGCTGGCGCGCATGCGCGAGGCAAACGTGCTCGGCTGCATGGTGATGTGCGATCCCGGCGACGATGAGCCGGATCACGAGCGCGCCCTGGAAATCGTGCGCCAAAACCCCGGTTTTCGCCTGGCGGCGGGCGTACATCCGCACAACGCGCGCAACTGGGGCGAAGAGCGGGAGAAAACGCTGCGCGCTCTGCTGGCGCTTCCCGAATGCACTTCGCTGGGAGAAATCGGGCTGGATTACCACTATGATTTTTCGCCGCGCGAGAAGCAGCGCGAGGCGTTTGCGCGGCAGTTGGATATGGCGCTGGAACTGGATATGCCGGTGCAACTGCATATCCGCGAAGCGCATGGCGAGGCAATGGCGATTATGCAGGAGCGGCATAAGGCGGGCCGCCTGCCGCGCGGCATCATGCATTGCTTTTCCGGCAGTTGGGAAACGGCAAAAGTCTATTTGAAGATGGGCTATTACATCTCCCTTTCCGGGGTGGTGACGTTCAAAAACGCCAATAAGCTGCTGGACGTGGCCCGCAACACCCCCGCCGACCGCCTGCTGGTGGAGACGGATTGCCCCTATATGGCCCCAGTGCCGATGCGGGGCAACCGCAACGAGCCGGCCTTTGTCCGCTATACATTTGAACGCGTGGCCGAACTGAGAGGCGCAGACCCGGAACAACTGGCGGAAACCCTCTGGGAAAATACCATTCGCGCCAATTCCTGACATCAAACCCGTAGTAACCCTCTTGGAAAGGGATTTTAAGGCCAACGGCGCTTAAATGGATTTGTCGCCGCCCAGCGCCATTTTGTCGCGCTCCTGTATATGCCTGCACGGAAGGTTCCCGGGCACGCGGGGCGCTTTTGCCTTTTCTTCCAGGCTTCTCAAAATCGAGCGTGCGTCCTCCAATGCGCGTCATGTCCGAAACGGTTTTATTTTCGGGCCACGGGGTGGTTTCCTGCTTGCGCTCATCGGCCCCAAGCTATGACGCAAGGCTTCCGGGTGCGTGAGGCGCTTTTATCTTGTCTCCAAATTCCTCAAAATTGAGTGTGCGTCCTCCAATGCGCGTCATGTCCAAAACGATTTTATTTTCGGGCCACGGGGCGCTTTTGCTTGCGCTCATCGGCCGCTTCAAGCAGTGACGCAAGTCTCCCGGGCGCACGAGGCGCTTTTACTTATTATCCCCCAAGTTCCTCAAAATCGAGCATGCGTCCTCCAATGCGCGTCATGTCCGAAACAATTTTTTCAGGCGCGCGGGATGCTTTCCTGCTTGCGCTCATCGGCCGCTTCAAGCAGTGACGCAAGTCTCCCGGGCGCGCGGGGCACTTTTATCTTTCCTCCCAAATTTCTCAAAATCGAGCATGCGCCGTCTAAGGCGCTCCATGTCCGAAACGATTTTTCAGGCGCGCGGGATGCTTTTTTGCTTGCGCTCATCGGCCGCCTCAAGCTATGACGCAAGGCTTCCGGGCGCGTGAGACGCTTTTATCTTGTCTCCAAATTCCTCAAAATTGAGCGTGCGTCCTCCAATACGCGTCATGTCCGAAACGATTTTTTCCAGGCGCGCGGAGCATCGCTTCTTCTCATAAAAAACGGCAGCCCAAGGCCGGACGCGCATCCTGCGCAGCGCCATCTGCTCCTGTGGGATAAGCGGCGCGGCCCGCCAATATGCAGCTCGCTGCCAGGATTGTAGCGCAGGCGTTTTTTTCGGGAATGCCCGCCGTTGCGCTTGAGAAAATCGCATTTACGCTCTGATAAAATGGAAATCGCAACAATCCGCGCCGCCCGCCAGCGTTCCCGTGCGCGCAAAGCGTATTTTCGGCAACAATCCTGAAAAAGAAATATCGTCGTTTTCGCAATACACGGGGCACAGTTCCGGACAGCCGTGGGCCTTGGATTCGTCCCAGTAAAGGCAGCTGCGCAGGTTGAAGTGTATCTCCTGCCCATCGCAGCGCGCCCACTCCGTCTGCCAGCCCGCCGCCGGGAAATTTTTCCGCATGTATTTTTTCACGCCCAGCCGGTACATCGCGTATGCGAACGGCATGCGGGCGATCGCCTGCATTTGCGCGCGCTTGATTTGCGCGGCTTTGCGCGTTTCCTGGCGCACGTACTCCAGCGCCGCGCCTTCCTCCATATTTTGCGCGCGCAGGGCCATGTAGTACGCCATTGGTGGGAGAAGCTTGCGCTGTAAATGATCGCGAATCGCTTCGCTGCCCCTGTCGTCCGCGCCGCGCAAAAGTTCCTGATACGCCTCTTCCGCCCGCGCTGCGAGGGCGCGCCCCGCTTCTTTGCCAAAGGTCTGCACGCAATCCTCTTCTAAAAACGAGAGCGTCGTTTCACAAATCTTCATGCCGTTCTTCCCCCGCAATGCTTGCAAATACATCGGCCGCGTGCTTTTGCAGGACGTCCGCCTTCGTCACGGCAATGCCCCACTTTTCGTCCCCGAGAACGATCAGCGTGTCGCCCGCCTGAATGTCAAACACATCCCGCGCCTCTTTGGGAATGACGATTTGCCCGCGCTCGCCCACTTTTACCGTGCCGAAAATATAATGCCCCTCGGGAATTTTCATGGCTGTCTCTCCTTTTGCATATAAATATGAATTATCATACTTATATGTATTATATGCGCTCCAATGCCAATTGTCAAGCCCCGCGTTTTGACGCCGGCCTGCCGCGCATGAAAGCCCCAGGCCGTAAGGCTGTGCCGCGGGCGAGATGGCGCTATAGTGCGCAAAGAAAAGGCGTGAAAGCGCAAACAGGGACGATGGGCAAGCACGGGCGTTTTGCATCGCAAAAGGAGAATGGCGCACGATGATGGAAACATACGCTGGCGAGGGGGATGTTTGACCATGGCACAGTCTGCTTCCGCGCCGGCCGGACAAGCGGCGAGATCATCGCCGCGGGCGCAGTGCAGACGCAGGACGGCGAACGCTGTCTGCCCCTGCCGCGCTATTCCGCCTCCACTTGCGCCAGCAATTTGTGCGGGAATGCACGAAGCATAGCCTATTTTCTGTGTTCTGTCTTTCTGCCGAAACAGGATGCGGCGTTTCGCGCGGTGGAACGCGAAGACATTTTCAATGCGCACAACCTGCGCCCTTTCGGGCATCAAATATCGCCCGCCATCCGACCGATTGGAGGCGAGAGAGGCATACACGCGCTACGGCCAATGGAGAACTGCCAATGGGCCGGCTGCCCGCAGGAGACGTTTGCGTGGCCTGCAATACCCGTTTTCCATCGCTCGCATGGATTCGCCAATTTCCGACATGTTTTCATGCGCAGGATGTAAAGCTTTCCTTGCAGGGGCGGCAAAAGGGCCGGGAAGAGCCCGGCCCTGCAATGCCGATTGCGCCTAAAGCGCCATTTCCCACTTTTCTTCCAGTACCGGCGTTCCCCAGGTATCGTTTGCGCTCGTCTGCGTAATTTGCAATCCAGCCCTTTTGTAGAGCGCCCGCGCCGATTCCTGCGCGCTCACCGTCCAGAGGAACACATGCGCATAGCCCTGCTGACGGCAAAAATCCAGCGCTCGGTTGAGCAGCGCGCTGCCCATGCCCAAACCGCGCATTTCCGGCTCCAAAAAGAAGTATCGCAGCTGCGCCGCGCCGTCCTGCGCATGCGAACGGCAATGCAGCCCGCCGCGTTGCCATCGCATTCCAGGATCAATATGCGGTCCTTCTCCGCGTCAAATTTCCCTATAAGATCCAATACGCCCTGCGTAAGGTACTTTTTCCAGATTTCCGTTGTAAACTGCCGCTCTGACGCATATAGAGAAAGCTGCCGGTCAATGATGTACTCCACATCTTCTTCCCGGAAATCGCGAATCACAATGTCCTTGGTCGCCAGGGAAAAGTATTTTTTCACCGCGCGAATTGCGTGAATCAGAGCGTCGCGATCCGATTCGCCGAGTTTTGCGATGATATTGTGTATTTGTTCGTTGGAACGGCCGTTCAATTCGTGGAAAAGCGCGTTTTCCTTCGGCGTCAGCCGTATTTCCAGATTGCGGGCGTCGCAGGCATCCGCGCTGCGCACAACCAAATCCTCTTTCTCAAACTTGCGAATAATCCTGCTCATGTAACTGCGGTCTATATCCAAAATAGAGCACAGTTGATTGGCTGTGCAGCCTTCCGTTTTGCTGATTTCAAAAAGCACCCGGGCCTCCGTCAGAGAATATCCGGAATTTAAAATGTGCTGGTCAAGCAATCCCAAAATACCGGTGTAAAAGCGATTAAACCCCCGGATTTCCGTAATCATGTCCATTTCTCGCAACTGTATGTATCCTTTGCCTATTGGTTGACTTGGTCCATATTATATTCAATTTAGAGGACTCTATCAACTGATTTTTTTATAAAAGAAAATTCTGCCCCCTCGCCAGATAAAAACAGCACGGGCTGCAAACGCAACCCGTGCAATGGTTCAATTGATTTCCTCGGAAGCCGCGCGCCCCTTGCCACGCCGGCCTGGCGTCACATCGGCCAACGTGGCGCGGCTGGTGTGGGGAATTGCCCGCCAGCGCGGCGGCACAATCAGCGCCGAGAGGTTGGCCGGGAACCACGTAAGGGCGATCAGCCAGAAGCCCAATACGCCCGGCATTTCCTGGCGCGCCTGTTTGCCTGTGAAGCGGCATACCAGCGCCGCGGCGGCGCAAATGACTGCTACATAGATTAGCGCGACCGCCACGGCCAGTAGCGCCACGACCTCCGGCCCGCCCAGCTGCGCCACAAAGCGCACCGCCTTCACCGCTGAAACCGCGCCCGGCACCAGGCAGACAAACTGCATAATGTTGCCGAGGAAAAACACCGCCAAATCCAGCGCCTGCAGGCTGCGGCGGCGAATCGCCCGCCAGAGAAGTTTCGGCCCGTAGCGGCAAGTGCATTGGATGGAGCCGCGGAACCAGCGCCGCCGCTGCTCAAAAGATACCCAGAAGCCCACCGGCTGTTCGTCATAGGTGACGGCGTTTTCCAGATAGGCAATTTTTTCGCTGTGCAAGCCGCATTGCGCCGTCAGTTCCAAGTCTTCGGTCAGCGTGCACGTGTTCCAACCCATTTCCCGGATGAGGTCGGCCGAAAGCAGCACGCCTGTGCCGTTGAGAATGGCCGACATGCCCAGCGCCGCCCGCCCGCGATTGAAAAAGCGGCTCATAAACCAGTAAAATACGCTCATGCCGCCCGCAACCCAGCTCTCGCGGGAATTTTTGCTGTCGCGGAAGCCCTGGCCGATGCGTACGCCCGCGCACAGGGCGTCGTTGGCGGCTTGGAAGAAGCCAGGGTCCACCAGGTTATCAGCGTCAAAGATGCAGAAGGCGTCATAGTCCATGTTCAGCAGGTGTTTGAAGGTAAAGCGCAAAACGTCGCCCTTGCAGTGCACCGGCTCGGTACAGCGCAGCACGCGGGCTCCGGCCGCCGCCGCTACGTCTTCGGTATCGTCCGTACAATTGTTGGGAATAACCCATACGTCAAACAACTCGCGCGGATAATTCTGCGCAAGCAACGTGCGCACGGCCTCGCCAATTACACCCGCTTCGTTGCGCGCGGCAATTACCGCCGCAATGCGCTTTTGGGGCGCGGCGGGGGCAAACCCTCGCCATTTGCGGAACGCGCCCAGCACGATTACGCCGACAAAATAAACAATATAGAGCGTGCCCAGTATGTTCAGGATCAACAGCAGCGTATCGCTCACGCTCTTTCCTCCCTCGGTCCCGTGGTTGCCCGTATATTATAGCACAAAGCCTGCACATACGCCTGTGGAAATGATTAAAAAATGATGAAAAAATTGGAGAAACTGCTCATTTTCCGACGGCGCAATGCAGATGTTCCCCGCTCAAACGGGCTATGCAAACGATGAACGGGCGCAGGTGCGCGCCGCTTGTCCGCACCGCCGCACAGCCGCGTGGAACAGCGGAAAATCAGCCCTGGCCATGCGCACGGTTTCCATCCGCAGGGTGACATTCAACGGAAAAATTCGACCGACAGCCGCTTCTGCCCAAGCCCTGCAAGGAAATATCTTCTACCGCAAACTGCAGTTTCTATCAGCATATCCGCAAAGGGGACGGCATAGCAGGAACGGCATATTGAAGGAACGACCTTTCTCTCTATCCGAGCCCGGCGTATTCCATCGCGCGGGCGGTATATGCGCATCTCCCGCATTTCTCGCCGCAAAAAGCCGCCTCCCCGTTTCGGGGAGACGGCCTGCTTTTCTGCGCCGGGCGCAAAAACGCGATGTTTTGGCTTACTTGCCGGCCATGCGCTTGTAGGTCTCGAGGCGCTTGTGGGCCTCGGCCTCGGATTCCTCGAAGAGCGCGGGCGCGACGTCCGGGAACTGCCGCAGCAGCGAGGCGTAGCGGTTCTCGCCCTTGATGAAGTCCTGATAACTCTCGGTCGGATCCTTGGAATCCACGGTGAGCGGGTTCTCCAGATCCGGGTTGTAGCGGTACATGGTCCAGTAACCGGCGGCGACGGCCTTCTTGATCTCGGCCTGCGCCTGGTTCATCTTGATGCCGTGGTTGATGCACGGCGCGTAGGCGATGATAAGGGACGGACCCTTGTAGGCCTCGGCCTCGGTCATGGCCTTGATCAGCTGGTTCATGTCCGCGCCCATGGCGACCTGCGCCACGTACACATAGCCGTAGGACATGGCCATCAGGCCCAGATCCTTCTTGCGGGTGCGCTTGCCGGCGGCCGCGAACTTGGCCACGGAGCCGGTCGGCGTGGACTTGGAAGCCTGTCCGCCGGTGTTGGAGTAGACCTCGGTATCCAGCACGAGCACGTTGACGTCCTCGCCCTGGGCCAGCACGTGGTCCAGTCCGCCGTAGCCGATGTCGTAGGCCCAGCCGTCGCCGCCGAAGATCCAGATGGACTTCTTGGTCAGCATATCGGCGTCGGCGACGACCTCGCGCGCCAGCGTGCAGGCCTCGCAGGGGCAGACCTTGCCGTTGGCCAGCCAGGCGGCCTCGCCAGGCGTGCCGGTCAGATCGCGGGCGGGATCGGTGGCCTTCCTGCAGGCTGCCAGCAGCTTCGCGCCAGCGGCCTTGGAGGTCTCAGCGTCGTCCATGCCCTCGAGCCATTCCTTGCCCGCGGCCTGGATCTCCTCATCGCAGTAGGGGATGGCGATGAGCTTTGCGACGGTGTCGGCCAGCTTCTTGCGGCGCTGGGTGACGGCCAGGTTCATGCCGAAGCCGAACTCGGCGTT
>CAJFUU010000011.1 GCA_904420265.1 uncultured Clostridia bacterium | reverse complement strand
TTGTCGGTCTGCAGGCACTGGGCGGAATAGGTCTGCATGAAGTGGGCGAAGTGCGGGAAGACGATGCCGGCGTCGGTGAGGTCGGGCATCCAGCGCTTGACCCATTCCAGGGAGACAAAGCCGTCGAAGTCAATGGCGGTGAGCGCGTCGAGCATGTCGTAGACGGGCAGGTCGCCCTCGCCCATCATCTTGTAGACGATGCGGCCGTTCTCCACCACGGAGTCCTTGGCGTGGACGTGGCGGATGTAAGAACCGAGGTTCTCCACCGTGGTCTTCGGCGATTCATGGAAGTAGCGATAGGGGTGGTGGATATCCCACAGGGCGGCGATCTCCGGGCGGTTTACACTGTCGAGCAGTTTGCGCAGGCGGGCGGTGTCGCCATAGACGCCGTTCGTCTCCACCAGCAGCGTGACGTTCTTGCCTTTGGCGATGTCGGCCAGCTGCAAAAGCGCCGCGGCGATCTTATCATCGTCCACTTCGCCCTCGGGCGCGGCATCGCGGTCGGCGAGCACGCGGATATAGGGTGTGCCCAGTTCGTGCGCCAACTCGATGTACTCGGTGATCTCGAGGACGGCCGCCTCGCGGTCTTCCTCGTCCTTCAGCGCCGTGTTGGAGGAGAAGCAGGGAATGGTAAGTCGCAGATCGCTCAGCTTCTGGATTGTCTGGTTGATGCGGCGGGGCGTAAAGGGCGCCGCCGTTACGGCGTGGATATTGCGGCCGATGCCGCGGATCTCGATGCCGTCAAACTGAAAATCCTTGGCCATTGTGTAGATGTCCACCCAGTCAAAATCCGGACATCCGAGCGTTGAGAAAGCGATCCGCATGGTGTTCCCTCCAGTTCCTCATGGTATGTTGACCATTTTAGCATTCGCTCGTGTCAAAATCAACGGGTGATATGTAAAACCTTGTGACACACGGCCTTGTGCGGGCAGCGCGTTTGTGGTATACTGCAAAGTGGAATAATGGGGGTGTATAACATGGAAAAGATACGCACCACGGTGCGCGTAGCCGGGCGGGATTACACGCTGACCAGCTACGATTCCGAGGCGCATGTGCAGCGCGTGGCCGGCTATGTGGATCGCAAGCTGAACGAACTTTCAACGGCGACGCGCCTGCCCATGGCGCAGCTTTCGGTGCTGGCGGCCATGAACATCGCCGACGATATGCTCAAGGCGCACGATGAAATCAACCGCCTGCGCCGCGAATTGATGGAGACGCAGAAACAGCTCGAGGCCGCGCGCAAATGAGCGAATTGCTTGCTCCCGCCGGGAGCATGGAAGCGCTCGTCGCCGCGGTTCAGAACGGCGCGGACGCGGTTTACTTTGGCGCGCGCCTGTTCAACGCCCGTCGGGGCGCGGACAACTTCGACGAAGGCGGCCTGCAGCAGGCGGTCTCCTATTGTCATGCCCGCGGCGTGCGCGCGCATGTGACGCTCAACACGCTGGTGCGCGAAGACGAGATGGCGGCGCTGGAAGGGCAGATTGCCGAAATCGCCGCCGCGGGGGCGGACGCCGTGATTGTGCAGGATTTGGGCGTAGCCGCCTGTGTGCGTCGTCTGGCGCCGCGCCTTTCTTTGCATGCCAGCACGCAAATGGCCGTGCACAACCGGCAGGGCGTGGAATACCTGCGCGCCCACGGCTTTGATCGCGCCGTGCTGGCGCGGGAAATGCCCCTTGCGGAAATCGAAAAGTGCGCGGGTTTGGGCGTGGAACTGGAGGCCTTCTGCCATGGAGCGCTGTGCGTTTCCTGCTCCGGCCAGTGCCTGTTTTCCAGCTTGGTGGGCGGCCGCAGCGGCAACCGGGGCATGTGCGCCCAGCCCTGCCGCCTGCCCTACCGGCTCGGGGAGACGCGCGGCTATCTGCTTTCCCCTCGCGATCTGATGCTGCTGGACGGCCTGCAAGCCATGCAGAGGGCCGGCGTCGTTTCCTTCAAAATCGAGGGGCGGTTGAAACGGCCGGAATACGTGGCCGTAGTAACGGGCATCTACCGCCGCGCCCTTGATGGAGAAGCCATTACGCAGGCCGATCGCGAAGCGCTTTTGCAGATTTTCAACCGCGGCGGCTTCAGCCGCGGCTATCTGCGCGACATGAACGACGCGGCGCTGATGTATCCCGAGCGTCCCAACCACATGGGCGTGCTCGTGGGCGAAAACGGCGTTTTGCGGCGCGATGTGGATGCGGAGGATATGCTGGTGGAACGCGCGGGCGGGCAGGAGCGTCCGCTCAAGCTGCAGGGCCGCGCCGGGACGCGCATCGCGGCGCGGGGCAAAATATACCGTTTGACAGACGCGGGGCAAATGCGCGCGGCGCGGGAAAGCTATGCGCAGGAACGGCGAACGGCGCATCTGACGGCGCATCTGGTCATGCGGCCGGGCGAGCGCATGCGCCTGCGCGTTTCCGACGGGACGCACGCCTTTGAAGCCGTGGGCGAAAATGTGCAAACGGCGCGCACGAAACCTCTGGACGAAGCGCGCGTGCGCGCGCAAATTGACAAAACGGGCGGCACGCCCTATGTCTTTACGGACATCGCTCTCGATATGGACAGGTCGGCCTTTGCCTCCGCCGCGCAGTTCAACGCCCTGCGGCGGGCGGCGCTGGACGGGCTGACGAATTTGCGCGTTGCCTCCATGTCCGCGCCGGAAAGGACTGCGCAGACCGGCGCTACGGCGGAAGCGCCCTTCCCCGCAAGCGATGGGACGGGCAAACCCGAAGCGCCGCTTGCGGCGGGTTCGAACGAGGGGCAGGGCGGCGCGCCGCAAGCCCTTCCGACGCGTTCGGCAGACGGGAGCAGCTCTTCCTTCGCCCACACCAGCGCGCCCTCCCAGGCGCTCGAAGGCAGCGGGCCGAAGGCGTCAACCCCGACACTGCGGGACGGCGAAAGCGCGCCGTTCGCCAATTCTCAGGCGCATGCGGACTTGAACGGGTTCCCCATGCTTTCTCCCGTTCGCGCCGCGGACGTTCCTTGTCCGCGCGAAACCATCGGGGTGGACGGCAATGCAGTTCCCTCCATCCATTCCCCGCTCCACACCGGCGGCGAGCGTTGTGCCGCGCTCTCCTCCGATCAGGGCGGTGTTTCGCAAATTCCCTGGGCAAGCGCGGCGGGCCTGGACATTCCCTCCT
>CAJFUU010000010.1 GCA_904420265.1 uncultured Clostridia bacterium | reverse complement strand
TACAACGAAAGCCGGGCGGCCCCTGCGCGTGGGCCGTCCGGCAGGCTTTGTACTCTCCACCTATCAGGAACGCAACGAAGAATCCTCGCCCCATTCTTGTCGGGGCGGGGATTCGGCCGCTATTGCGCGGCAGCTCTGGTTGTCGATACTATCGACCCGCCGCGCGGGCGTTGGCGATTTGGGTTTGTACGGCTTCCGGGGCGGGGCCGCCATAGACCTTGCGCTTGGCTACGCAGTTGTTCAGGTCGATGAAGGCGTATACGTCTTCGCCAAAGGCGGCGTGCACCTTGCGGTATTCTTCAAGCGGCAGCGTGTCCAGCGTTTCGCCCTTTTCCACGCACAGCCGCACAAGCTGGCCGGATACCGCGTAGGCGTCGCGGAAGGGCACGCCCTTGCTCACCAGATAGTCCGCGCAATCCGTGGCGTTCAAAAAACCCGCAGCCGCAGCCGCGCGCATGCGCTCCGGGAAAAATGTCGCCGTTTCCAGCATCGGCGGCAGTACGTCCAGACACAAATTTACGGTATCCAGCGCGTCGAAGACTGCCTCCTTGTCCTCCTGCAAGTCCTTGTTATAGGCCAGCGGCAACCCCTTTACCGCCGTCAAAAGCGTGGTCAGCGCCCCGTACACGCGCCCGGCCTTGCCGCGGATCAGTTCTGCCAGATCGGGGTTTTTCTTTTGCGGCATGATTGAGGAGCCGGTGGAAAAGCGGTCGTCCAGCGCCATAAACCGGAATTCCCATGAGCACCACAGGCAGATTTCCTCCGCAAACCGCGAAAGATGCGCCATGAGGATGGCGAAATCAGAGAGCAGTTCCAGCACGAAATCGCGGTCGGCCACGGCGTCCAGGCTGTTTTCGCTCACGCCGTTCATGCCAAGCTGCTGGGCCACATACTGCCGGTCCAGCGGATAGCCCGTGCCCGCCAGCGCCCCCGAACCCAGCGGGGAAACCAGCGTGCGCGCGCGGCATTCCGCCAGCCGTTCGCGGTCGCGCAAAAGCATTTGCGCGTAGGCCATCAGGTGGTGCGCCAGCGTCACCGGCTGCGCCCTTTGCAGGTGCGTGTAGCCCGGCATGACGGTGTGCAAATGCTTTTCCGCCACATTGCACAGCGCCTCTATCACCGCCGTGCAGCGCGCGCGCGTGGCCTCGATTTCGTCGGCAAGGTACAGCCGCAGATCCAGCGCCACCTGGTCGTTGCGGCTGCGCGCCGTGTGCAGCTTTTTGCCCGGTTGGCCGATGCGGCGGGTCAATTCCGCCTCCACAAAGGTGTGAATGTCCTCGCACGTCATGTCGATTTTGAGCGCGCCGCTGTCCAAATCCGCGAGGATGCCCTGCAGGCCGTTTGTGATGGCCTGCGTTTCCTCGCTGGTGAGCACGCCGATTTTGCCCAGCATGCGCGCGTGGGCAATGGAGCCGGTGATGTCCTGCTTATACATGCGCGCGTCAAAGCCTATGGACTGGTTGAGGCGGTTGAGCCGCTCGTCCACGTCGCCCGCGAGCCTTCCCTGCCAGAGTTTCATAAACTTTCCTCCAGACGCGCAAAAGAGCTGTCCTGCGGGGCAGCCCTTTCGCGATTGTTCGTTGCGATTACTTCTTCAGCTTCTTCATGGCCTGCACGGCGATGGGCAGCCCGTACAGGGCGATGAAGCCCGCGCTGTCGGCCTGATTGTAGACCTCGTCCTCGCCAAAGGTGGCGATTTCTTCATCGTAAAGGGAATAGGGGCTGGTCATGCCCGCGCCGGTGATATTGCCCTTGTAGAGCTTGACCTTCACCGTGCCGGTGACGGTTTCCTGCGTCTTGTCCACAAACGCGGACAGCGCCTCGCGCAGCGGGGTATACCACAGGCCGTTGTAGACCAGGTCGGCAAAGTCCAACGCCAATTTCTGCTTCATGTGCTGGGTGTTTTTGTCCAGGCAGAGCTGTTCGAGCATTTCATGCGCGAAGTAGAGGATGGCCCCGCCGGGGGTTTCGTACACGCCGCGGCTCTTCATGCCCACCAGGCGGTTTTCCACCATATCGAGGATGCCCACACCGTGTTTGCCGCCCAGCGCGTTCAGCGTTTCGATGACGGCCACGCCGTCCATCTTCTTGCCGTTTACGGCGACGGGAACGCCTTTTTCAAAGTCAATTGTCACATACTCAGGGGTATTGGGGGCCTGCTCCGGCGTTACGCCCATTTCCAGGATTTTCTCATACTGCGGCTCGTTGGCCGGGTCTTCCAGATCAAGGCCCTCGTGGGAAAGATGCCAGAGGTTCTTATCCTTGGAATAGTTGGTTTCGCGGCTGATGCGCAGGGGAATGTTGTGCGCCTCGGCGTAGTCGATTTCATCGTCGCGGCTCTTGAACTCCCACACGCGCCAGGGGGCGATAACCGGCATCTTCGGCGCAAAGGCCTTGATGGACAGCTCGAAGCGCACCTGGTCGTTGCCCTTGCCGGTGCAGCCGTGGGCAATGGCGTCCGCGCCTTCTTTGAGGGCGATCTCGGTGATGCGCTTGGCGATAATCGGCCGCGCGAACGAGGTGCCCAGCAGGTATTCGCCCTCGTACTTCGCGCCCGCCTTGAGGGTGGGGAAGATGTAGTCTTCCACAAATTCCTTGCTCAAATCCTTAACATACAGCTTGGAAGCGCCGGTCTTGATGGCCTTTTCCTCCAGGCCTTCCAACTCGGTGCCCTGCCCCACATCCGCGGCCACGGCGATGACTTCGCAGCCCTCGTAATGCTCCTTGAGCCAGGGAATGATGACGGATGTATCCAGTCCGCCGGAATAGGCCAGAACGATTTTCTTATACTGCTTCATCGGAATGCCCTCCTGAATGAATATGCGCTTGATGATGTATATTATACGCATATCGGCGCAAAAATCAAGCCCTTAAACGCATAATTATGTATTTTGTTTGTTAAAAGACGCCAAGCGGAGAGCATGGGAACGTTTAGGCAGGCTTTGCGTCCCCAACCATTCGGCTTGGCGCGTGGCGGTTTTCAAACAGACGGCAGATCAGCGCCGCGCCGCCTCTATGGCTTCCCAGATGCGCTGCAAATCGTCCGCGCTGTAATAGGAAATCACCAGCTTGCCGCGGTTTTTGTCGCCGTCAATTTTGGCGCGGGTGCCAAAAAGTTCGCGCGCCATGTCCTCCAACTCCGTCAATTCCCGATCCGGCCGGGGCTTGGGCTTGGGCGCGGGCTTGACCGGCTGGGCGCAGATGCGTTCGAGCTGGCGCACAGACCAGTTTTGCTGCACGGTGAGGTTGGCAAGCTGTACCTGCCGGGAGGGTTCCACCGTCACCAGCGCGCGGGCATGTCCGGCGGTAAGGCGGCCATCCACCAGCATTTTCTGTACTTCCTCCGGCAGCGTCAAAAGGCGCAACAGATTGGCCACGGCCGGGCGGCTCTTGCCCAGGCGTTCGGCCACGCGCTCCTGCGTAAGCCCCGCCGCTTCCATCAGCCGTTTGACGCCCACGGCTTCTTCCACGGGGTTCAGGTCGTCGCGCTGCAGATTTTCAATCAGCGCCGCCTCCAGGCGCTTTTGTTCGTCCCAATCGCGCACGATGGCGGGAATTTCCTCAAGCCCCGCCAGCCGCGAAGCGCGGAAGCGGCGTTCGCCGGCGATGATTTCATAGCGGTTTCCCGTCTGCCGCACGATGATGGGCTGCAAAACGCCCACCGCGCGGATGGACTCGGCCAGTTCGCGCAAGGCTTCCTCGTCGAAGCGTTCGCGGGGCTGGCCGCGGTTGGGGTCGATGTCCGTCAATTTGAGTTGGCGCACTTCGTCGCGGCCGTTTTCCGCGCCTTCCGCCGCCTCGCCCAGAAGCGCGCCCAGGCCCCGGCCCAGGCCGCGTTGCATCTTTGCCGCCATATCATTTTCCCTCATTTCTGCCGATCAGTTCCTTGGCCAGCGAGCGATAGGCCGCCGTGCCGTTGCAGCGCGCGTCGTAGCGGTGGATGGGCATGCCGTAGCTGGGCGCTTCGCTCAGGCGCACGTTGCGGGGGATGAGCGTAGAGAAGGCCTCCCTGGGGAAGTGGTTGCGCACTTCCGTCACCACCTGCGCGCCCAGGTTGGTGCGCGCGTCGAACATCGTCAAAACGATGCCCTCCACTTCCAGATCGGGGTTGAGCTTTTTGCGCACCAGCTTTACGGTGTTCATCAGCTGCCCCACGCCTTCCAGCGCGTAATATTCGCACTGGATGGGTACCAGCACGCTGTCCGCCGCGGTGAGGGCGTTGAGCGTCAAAAGCCCCAGAGAGGGAGGGCAGTCGATGAAGATATAGTCAAACTGATCCCGCAGGGATGCGAGCGCCGTTTTCAAAAGCCCTTCGCGGCCCTCCAGCCCCACCAGCTCCACTTCCGCGCCGGCCAATTCGATGCTGGCGGGGATGAGCATGAGGCCGTCAAAACCCGTGTCCACGCAGGCTTCCCGCGCCTCCGCTTCACCCAGCAGCACTTCATAGACCGTTTTGGCGCCGCTTTCCACGCTTACGCCCAGGCCGCTGGTGGCGTTGCCCTGTGGGTCTACGTCCACAAGAAGCGTTTTTTTGCCGGCCTCCGCCACGCAGGCGCTGAGATTGACGGACGTCGTGGTTTTGCCCACGCCGCCCTTTTG
>CAJFUU010000009.1 GCA_904420265.1 uncultured Clostridia bacterium | reverse complement strand
TGCTTCCTGCGTCAGCTGCACTTGCATCCTGCGGTCACTTACGTCTATGTAAGCTCCCTTGGATGCAAGTTTGCTTCCTTGGCTTGCAGGCTTTCTCATCACTCTGCCAGTCTGTTGACTTTGTCAACATCCTGGCCCGCGGCGTTCTGCCGCGGGCGATCGCCGTATTTTTGAAAAACGCGGAGGCGCGCATGAAGCCATACAAGACGCTCGTTTCCCGCGCGGACGCGGAGTTCATCATCAACAAATCGCGCTTCATCGGCCACGGCAAGCCCGTGGAGACGGAGGAGGAGGCGCTTGCCTTCCTCGCCGAAATGCGCGAGACCTACAAGGACGCCACCCACAACTGCTACGCCTACATCGTCGGCGCCAACATGGGCGTGATGCGCTATTCGGACGATGGCGAACCCGGCGGCACCGCCGGCATGCCCATCATCGAAGTGCTCAAGGCGCGCGGCGTCACCAACTGCTGCGTGGTGGTGACGCGCTACTTTGGCGGCGTCCTCCTCGGCGCAGGCGGGCTGGTGCGCGCCTATTCGCGCGGCGCGGCCGAGGCCGTGAACGCCTGCGGCGTAGGCGTGATGCATCCCACGTTGCGCATCCTTGCGGACGTGCCCTACGCCATGCTCAGTCGCGTGGAGTTTTTCCTGAAATCCGCTCCGGCGATCGTGGAGGACAAGGCCTTTGCCGAACAGGTGACGTTGACGCTGCTCGTGCGCGAGACGGATGCGGCGGCGCTGGAAGCAAGCCTTGTCGATCTCTCTGAGGGAACGATTGAACCGGTGCGGTTTGACGAATTCTATTATGCGTGGAAAGAGGAGGGCGCGCCGCCGTCCTGACGCGCCTTATTCGCCCGCGCAAGACCAGTCGTCCGGCAAAAAATGCCGGGCGCGTTTTTCGACGCCGGGCGCAATGCGGCGCAGATATGCCGGGCGCGCCAGTTCGCAGGCGGCGCACAGCTTGTCCGCCAGGCAAATGATCCAGCCTTCGCGGCAGCGCGGGGGGATGGGCGTGAGCGGAAACATGTGGCGCAGGATGGCGTTTTCCTCAACCGCCGAAAGCGCGAAATCCGCGCGCGCGTTTTTAAGCGCCCTGCCGGCGTGGAAAAGGCCGTGCAGGCGGTGCTCGCCGCCGTCCCAGGCATGCCAGTCGTAGAGGAAATAGTCGTGCAAGAGCGCCGCGCGCACCAATGCGCGCATATTTACGCGCAGATGCAGCCGCAGCGCAAGGGCGGCGCATATATAGGCCACGGCGGCCGAATGGGCAAACACGCTCATTTGCCCGTGGTGCGGGAAGCGCTTTGCGCCTTGCATGGCGGCGTGGGCGAGTATGTCCCCGCCGTAACGGGCGACCTGGTCAAGCACGTATATGCGGGGCGCGAGCGGCGTCACGGCGGTTCCCACCTTTCTGCAGCCGGTTATACGGCTTCATGATAGGCTTTATTATAGGGCGCTCGCGCCCCTTCTGCAACCGCAGCGCGTTAAAATAACGCTATCCCGCTTGCATTGAGGGCGCGCAGGGCTTATAATAATGCAAAATTGATATACGGAGGGGTCACAATGCAGGATATTCGCTTTGAAAAGGCGACTTCCTTTAAGCAGAAGCCGCAGGATGAAAGCAAAATGGGCTTTGGCAAACTGTTTACGGACTATATGTTCGAAATGGATTATTCCGTGGAAAATGGCTGGCACGACCCCCGCGTGGTGCCGTATCACAACTTTTCGATGGACCCGGCCACCTCGGTTTTGCACTATGGCCAGGAAATTTTCGAAGGCCTGAAGTGCTACCGCCGCAAGGACGGCGGCCTGCAGCTCTTCCGTCCCCGCGACAACTTTGCGCGCATGAACCGCTCCGCCGAGCGCATGGCCATCCCGCAGTTTGACGAAGACGTGGCCATGGCCGGCCTTGTGAAGCTGCTCGAGGTGGAGAAGGATTGGGTGCCCCATACGCAGGGCGCGACGCTCTATATCCGCCCCACCATCATCGCCATGGATCCCATGCTGGGCGTGCATGCGGCGCATACCTATAAGTTCTACATCATCCTTTCGCCCTCGGGCGCGTACTATGCCGGCGGGCTGGCTCCCGTGGACATCTACGTGGAGGATCAGTACGTGCGCGCCGTGCGCGGCGGCATCGGCTTTGCCAAGACTGGCGGCAACTACGCCGCTTCCATCCGCGCCGGCGAAGTGGCCGAGGAAAAGGGCTATACGCAGGTGCTCTGGCTCGACGGCGTGGAGCAGAAATATGTCGAGGAAGTCGGCGCCATGAACATGATGTTCGTGCTCGACGGCAAGATTGTCACCCCGATGCTCAACGGCTCCATCCTGCCCGGCATCACCCGCGATTCCATCCTCAAGTTGGCGAAGCACCTGGGCTATGAAACGGAGGAGCGCCGCATCGCCATCCAGGAAATCTTCGACGCCGCGCACGCCGGCCATCTTGACGAGGCTTTCGGCACCGGCACCGCCGCCGTGGTTTCCCCGGTGGGCGCGCTGTGCTGGAAGGGCGAAAAGCTCATTATCAACAACGGCGAAATCGGCCCCATCGCCCAGAAGCTGTACGATAACCTCACCGGCATTCAGTATGGCGAATTGAAGGACGATTTTGGCTGGATTGTGAAGCTGGACTGAGTACAGGCAAAAAAGAGGTTTTCCCCGCCGGAAGCCGCGGAAGGGTATGACGGCTTTGCCGGCGGGCTGGCCCGGCATGGCGCTGCAGTTGCGAACGGGGATTTTGCAGCTTGGGAATTTTTTGCAAACGCCGCTCTTCCGGTCTGGCAGAGCGGGATGTATGGAACCGTCTGCGGGGCGGGGCAAACGCCTCGCCTCTTTTTTGAAACGGAGGCCGCCGTGATTACGCACCGCATCCCGGATTGCGTGGGGGAAATGCCCGCGCGCCGTTATATCCGCCGCGCCTGGCCGCTCCTTGCTGAGCGGGAGGTGCGCCAGGCCTTTGCCCGGCGGGACGTAAAGCGAAACGGCGCGCGCATCGCGCCCGAGGATACGGTGCGCGGCGGCGACGAACTGGCCGTCTATATAAACGCGTCTTTTCCCCTGGATGTGCTCTTTGACGACGGGCGCCTGTTGGCCGTGTGCAAGCCGCAGGGGCTGCCGGTGGATGTGGACAGGGAAGGCGTGGGCGCGGATACGCTGTTGGAACGCCTGCGCGCCTATAACCCGAACGCGCGCCTTCTGCACCGCCTGGATGCGCAGACCGGCGGCGTTCTATTGGCGGCGCTGGATGAGGAAACCTATGCGCGCGGCCTGACCGCCTTCCGCGAACGCCAGCTTCGCAAGCGCTATCGGGCCGTGGCGCTGGGGCCGTTTGAAAATCAGACGGGCGAACTGAAGGACTATATCGCCAAGGACGCCAAGCGCGCCACGGTGCGCGTCCTCAGGCATCCCGGCGAAGGCGCGAAACCCATTGTCACGCGCTACCGGGTGCTCGAATCGCTGGGCAGGGGCTTTTCCTTGGTGGAATTGGAGCCGGTCACCGGCCGCACGCACCAGCTTCGCGCCCACATGGCGTTTTACGGCCATCCGCTGTTGGGCGACGACAAGTACGGCAACCGCGAAAGCAAAGCCGCGCGGCTGCACCTGTGGTGCAGGTGCGTCGAGCCGCTTGCGGGCGCGCTGGGGCAATACGAGGGGCGCAGGTTTACCGCCCCGGAACCGGATTGGGGGAAAGAATTTGGACATTCGCCTGATCGCCTTTGACATGGACGATACGCTGCTGGGCGCGAACGGACAGTTTCCCGAAATCAACGTGCGCGCCTTGCGCGCCTGCGCCGCGCGCGGCATTTCCCTGGCGCTCAACAGCGGCCGCAGCTTTGAAGCGCTGCGTGATTTTGCCTGCGCGCTGGGCGTCAATCCCTTCATTATTTCGGTCAATGGCGCGCGCATAGACGCGGGGCCGGACGGGCCGACGCTTGCGGAACGCGTCTATGACCAGGCGCATACGCAGGCCGTTTACGAGGCCATGCGCGCCTCCGGGCTTTATTATACCGTCTATACGCGCGGGCACACCTATATGGGCAATTCCTCCCAGCGCTTTTTGTACAGTCGTTTTGACCACCACTATGCGCATGTGACCCGCAGCGGCCCCTATATCTATGAAATGGTGGACGACGAGGAACGCCTGCGCGCCGAAGGGCTGGTTCGCCCCTACAAGTTCGTGGCCCTGGGCTCGGAACGCGATCCCAGGTTTGCCGGCATCCTTGCGCGCCTTGCGCCGCTTCATATGTCGGTTTCCAGTTCGCGAGCGGACAATATGGAGGTGATGATGCCGGGCGTGGACAAGGGTTCGGCGCTGAAATTCCTGGTCGGGCAGCTTGGCATTTCCTCCGCGCAGGTGATGGCCTTTGGCGACAACACCAACGACCTGCCCATGCTCTCTTATGCGGGCGCGTCTGTGGCGATGGCAAACGGTGAAGAGAGCGTGCGCCGAGCCGCCCGCTTTATCGCCCCGCACCACGCCGAGGGCGGCGTGGGCAAATTCCTTTTTGAGAAGGTGCTTGTATGATGCACGTCGTGCTCGTAGAGCCGGAAATTCCTCAGAATACGGGCAATATTGCCCGCACCTGCGCCGCTACCGGCGCAATGTTGCACCTCATCGAGCCGTTGGGCTTTGAAATTTCCGACCGCTATTTGAAGCGCGCCGGGCTGGATTACTGGTATTTGATGACCTACGAGGTGCACAGGAACTGGCAGGCGTTTGTGGAAAAGTATCCAAACGCGAATATGCACTTCGCCACCACCAAGGCTCCGCGCCATTACTGCCAGGTATCTTACGGCCCGGATGATTTCCTGGTGTTCGGCCGTGAAACGCGCGGGCTGCCGGAAACGCTGCTGAAGGCCAATTACGGGCGCTGCGTGCGCATTCCCATGCGCAAAGACGCGCGCAGTTTGAACCTTTCCAACTCCGTGGCCGTCTTATTGTATGAGGCGTTGCGCCAGCAGGATTTCGCGGGCCTTGCGGGCGAGGGCGCGCTCACGGGCCGCGACGAGGCCGGCGCCTGGCGCGACTATGTGTAGCCGCGATTTTGCCGCAATTGTGTTGCAGGGCCGCGCTTGCATTTTGGCCGCCGCCATGCTATACTGTGCGAACCGGGAGGAAATGCTATGGCGAGATTTGTGACCAAAAAGGAAGAAGAGGGCCGCAAGCTGCGGCTGCGCGTGTTCGCGGGCATGTTCGATTTTTTGGCGACCGTGGGCAGCATCCTGCTCATTTTCGCCTGCGTGGCGCTGCTGGCCTCGCTGGTTACCTGGATTCGCAACGACGCGCAGACCACGTTCGCGTCCATCGAATATTCCATCTCCTCGGCGCTGATTATGCCGGAGGAGACGCAAGCGCCCCAGCAGTAGCGCCAGGGGCTTTTTCTTTTTTTGGACAAAGGAGGGAAGTGTGTGCGCGTTTCCTGGAGTTCCCTGCTGGCGGATGTGGGCGAATGTGAAAAATGCGCGCTGTGCCGGGGCAGAATGAATACCGTGCCGGGTGAGGGCAATCCCAATGCGGATTTAATGTTCATCGGCGAAGGCCCGGGCGCGGAGGAGGACCGGCAGGGCCGGCCGTTTGTGGGCCGCTCGGGCGAGTTGCTCACGCGCATGATCCACGCCATCGGCCTGGAGCGGTCCGAAGTGTACATTTGCAACGTCGTCAAATGCCGGCCGCCGGGCAACCGCGACCCGCAGCCGGAGGAGGCGGAGGCTTGCCTGCCCTATTTGCGCGCGCAGGTGGCG
>CAJFUU010000008.1 GCA_904420265.1 uncultured Clostridia bacterium | reverse complement strand
GACCATGGACGTGCTCTTCACCAACACCTGGTATGATCCCACCATCGAAGGCCAGGCCGCGCAGGCGCTGATCGACATGGGCTGCGATGTCATTGCCCAGCATCAGGACACCACCATGCCCGTGGCCGCCGCTGAAGAAGCCGGCGTGTGGGCCTGCGGCTACAACTGCGATATGACCGAAGACGGCCCGCATGCCCACCTCACCGCCCCTATCTGGCATTGGGGCATCTACGTCACCGAACAGGTGCAGGCCGTGATCGACGGCACCTGGGAGCCGGTAAACCGCCTGGAAGGCATGAACGAAGGCTGGGTGGACATCTCCCCCCTGACCGAGAACTGCGCCGAGGGCACCGAGGAGGCCGTTGAGGCCGCCCGCGAGGCCATCATCAACGGCGAGCTGCAGATCTTCTCCGGCGAGATCACCGACAACGAGGGCAACGTCGTCGTGGCCGAGGGCCAGACCCTGACCGACGAGGAAATCCTGCAAATCACCTGGTTCTGCGAGGGCATCACCGTCAACTAACGGTTGCTCCCTCTCAAAATACCATTGAGCGTGGCAATCCCGCGTTCAACCAAAAAACGGGGCGGCGTGCTGCAAAAGCGCGCCGCTTTGTTTAGCCGGCCGCGAGCGCTTTTACACTTGCTCCGCCGCGCATCTGGTTTGTTGTGTCCTGTCGGATATTATGAAAGCCGGTTCGGGCGGCTTTTCCGGCTCCGTGCGGCGCATATTTTGCTTGCCCGCCCCTTTTCTACGATATTCGCGGCGGCTTGCGAAAGCCCCCTCCGGACTGCGCGAATTCCTGCAGGATATTGCGCCCCTGTTGCAAAACTCCATGTCCTTGCCAGACTGCCGCGGAAGCGCCTGACGGGCCGTTTTTGCGCGTCAGCCTCCCGCTTGCCAGCCGTATTCCTCCGCAGCGCCCGGCCCCGCGCGCCTCATGGCCGCCCGATTGACCGGCGCGGCGGGCGTTTTTTCACATCCCTATCCGAAATCGTGCCGGTCGCCGCACGCAATTCCCAGCGTTTCCATCACCTGTACAATTTGTTCCACGCATTCAAAATCATCCAGCGCGCTATCGGCGAGTATGTCGCGGATACGCTCCAGCGCGCGCATATTTTCGTCCATCAGCGTCTGCGGCGAGGGCGTTGCGTCCGTTCGCAAAAGCAATTGCGCCAGGCGCTGCGTCAAAAAATCCATGTCCATCACCTCATGTATATTCTAGACTAAAGCAGGCTAGGATGTCAATGGTTCAATGCTTGCTTTTATGATGTGACTGAGGTGTTTTTCTTGTACTATCGACGCATCCGCGATCTGCGGGAGGACAGCGACCTGACGCAGAGAGAGATTGCGCAGGCTATAAATCTTACACAGCGTTCCTATTCTTATTACGAAACGGGTACGCATATGATTCCGCCATGGGTGCTCAGCGATCTTGCCGACTTTCACAAGACCAGCGTGGACTACCTTCTCGGGCGCACGAATGTGCGCACGCCTTATCCCCCGCCGCGTCGCTGAACGCGTCGGGGCAAATTTTTGCCGCCGCCTTTTTTCTTAAACTATGCGTGCTATAATGAGGCATATGTTTTGGGAAAGGCGGCGTTTTTATGGGCGAACATGGCGCGCTGGACAGTTTGAGCCGCGAGGAACTTCTGGAACTTGTGGACATCTATGCCAAAAACTGGCTGGCGCTGGACGGGGTGTGGTTTCAATCCGTCGAACAAGCCGAAGGCATGGACGCCGCCATGTTTCACGACGCGCGGGCGTGGGAACGCTATACGGCAATCGAAGCGCGGCGCATCAAGCAATTTCTGCGTTTGAGCGAGCACCCCGGCCTGGAGGGGCTTGAAAAAGCGCTCGCCCTGCGCTTTTACGGGCGTTTGAATCAGGACGATTGCGCATATGTGGATGGAAAATTGATTTACACCATGCAAAAGTGCCGCGTGCAAACGGCGCGCGAGCGCAAGGGCGTGCCTTTCCACCCCTGCAAGCGCGTGGGCGTCGTTGAATACGAGGGCTTTGCCAGGGCCATCGACAGCCGCATCGCCTGCGAATGCCTGAGCTGCTATCCTGAAGTTACGGACACAAGCTGCGCCTGCAAGTGGGCGTTTTCCCTGAAGGACGACGCGCAACGCGTTTGACGGATTCCAGCAAAGGATGTCGCCTATGCGAAAGACTTACGTCACCAAAATGCCGGACAAGGCGGGCGCGTTTTTGCTCGCCAGCCGGCTTATCGCCGCCAACGGCGGCAACATCGTGCGCGTCAACTACAATAAGGCCGTAGACACGCATACACTGTTTATCGAAGTTTCCGCCACAGCCGAGCAACACGCGCAAATAGAGCGCGGCCTGGCCCGTTGCGGCTACCTGAGCGGAGATGCGGAAGACCGGCGCATACTCATGATCGTGCTCACCCTGCCCGACCATCCCGGCGCGGTCACGCCGGTGCTGGAAATTCTCCACCGGCACCGCGTGAACATCTCCTACATCAGTTCCCAGGAAAACGGCACGCCCTGCCAACACTTCAAAATGGGCCTGTTGATTGAAAATACCGGGGAAATCAAGCGGCTGATCGACGAAATTTCCCGCATCTGCGAAATCAGCATCCTCAACTACGAGGTGACCGACCGGCTGCTGGACGGCACGGTGTTTTACATCACGTTTGCCAACGAGATGCGCGAAATTCTCTCCCTTTCGCAAAACCAGACCAACGCCGTGCTCATCCAGGCCAACCGGTTGATGCAGCTTCTGGACGAGCAGAACAAGCCGCCGCTGCAAACCTTCGACTATATCCGCCGCTTTGCCCAGTTTGTTACCGACCACCGGGGCGAGGCCTTCCATGCCAATACCGATACTTTGCGCCTGGCCGACGGCCTGCTTCTGCACGCCATCGAGCCGCCTTGCGGCAGCAACACCTATGTGCTGGAATACCACGGCGAACTTCTGTTTGTGGATTGCGGCTTCGCCTGTTATAGAGAGGAAATGCTGCGCCTGCTGGAAACCCGTTTCCCGCGCTTTTCCCTGCGCAGCAAGGAAATCTGGCTCACCCATGCGGATGTGGACCATGCCGGCCTTTTGCCCGTCTTCGACCGGGCGTATATGAGTCAAAACTGCCTGGACAACTTCGCATGCGAAAAACGCGGCGCGCCCAATTTTCGCGAGCAAAACCCCCTGCACGCGCCCTACTGCGCGTTGAGCAAAATTATTTCCGGCTATGTGCCGCCGGATATGGAGCGCTGCTTCGCGGTGGGCGCAAAGCGCGACGATTCGCCCCTTTCCTACATCGGTTCGCGGCCGTTTGGGCCCTGGACGTTCGATTTCTACGAGGGAAACGGCGGCCACGTCAAGGGCGAAACGGTCATCGTCTGCGAAAAGTTGCAGCTTTTGTTCAGCGGCGATATTTATGTGAACATCAAGGGCTATTCTCCGGAGCAAAGGGAATTCAACCGCCTGGCGCCCTTTCTGATGACCGGCGTGGACTGCGACCCGGCGGCGGCAAGGGAATGCCGCAATTTGCTGACGCAAACCTATGCCGGCTATCTGTTTTGCCCCGGCCATGGCCCGGTTCAGCGCATTCAATAGCGGCACAGGCCGCGAGCAAAGTTGGCCGGGTTTGGCGTAGGGATTTTCCCTGCGGGCATATCCGCCCCCAATGCCGCCGCCCGGCGAGGCACGCAGGCTGACGAACGCGTTCGACGGCCTGCGCAGATAGGGAGGCAATGTTTTTCGCCGCCATGGACGCTCCTCCAAAATTCGTTCGCGCCGCACAACGATGCAGGCAAATTTTGCAGAATAGATATTTTCCTTCGCCAAAGGGGCTTCTGCACAGGAGCATCTGCGCTTTCGCCGCACATGCCGTCGGAAACGGTTTTCCGGGCGCTTTTGCCGGCATTTTTTGACAGGTCGCCGCCCAGCAAAACGTTCGCCCAACGAAGCGTTTCCACGCCGCCAGATAGTGAAAACCTCCCTTGGAGGGTACGCCGCATTTACGCATCCCCAGCGTGCCCATACAGATTGCCCTCCGCACGGGTGCTTGCTTTTCCTGCGGTTTTCCGACGGCTGGCGGGCCGCCTTGGGCGAGGAAAATATGGGAACACTCTTTATATACTCTTGCCGCCGGAAACGGTTTCTCAAGCGCTTCTGCCGATATTCTTTAGCAGTCTATCGCCCAACGAAGCGTTTCCATCCCGCCAGATAGTGAAAATCTCCCTTGGAGGGTACGCCGCATTTGCGCATCCCCAGCGTGCCCATACAGATTGCCCTCCGCACGGGTGCTTGCTTTTCCTGCGATTTTCTAGCGGTATGCGGGCCGCCTCCGACGTCGCGGCTGAAGGCTATAGCCGTTCCACGTTTTGCAAGCCGTTCTGTAAGCGCGCATCTGCCTCGGAATGGTTTTCCTCATCATCTGGCGTGAAATCCCCGCGCGAGCGGTTTGGCAAAGCGTATCCACATGGCGCCGTTGCCCGCTCCTTTGCAGGCGACTGCCTGTCGCCCGTTGTGCAAGGGTTGGAATCTTTTGGGTGGTCACGCACGAATCTGTCCCGGCGCGAATAAACCGTTGATAACGGTCAACAATCCCGATAGAGGTGATGGCATGACTTGCGCATTCTGTCAGAAACGGTTCGCCGAGGGCGAAGCCCTGCTTTGCCTGTGCCCGGATTGCGCAGCCCGGCTGGCAAGCGTTTCACCGCTGCGCGCGGAATACCCATGGTTCATCGCCGCCATGCGGCGCGCGCTGTTCGGGTATTGAACGCGGCCTGACCAGTGAAAATATTTCCATATAGCCCCAACGCCTGAGCATTTCGCGTCTTACGGCCAAGCGCCGGGAAAATCCGCGCAACGCCCGTTTTCGAAAGATCTGGCCTCCTGTGCGTTCCGCATTCCATGCCGCAAGGATGGAAGCTGAGCCGGACGGCGCACTCCTCTGGCGCGGCCAATCCATTCCCGCCGACAGCCGGACGCCATCCGCGCCCCGGGCTGGTCTTTGGCAGGCGTGGCAAGGTTTGCCCCGGCGCTTCCATGGATCCATGTCTGCCGGTTCCAAGCGTCCATTTGTGTTTGTATGAAGGAACGCTCCAATTTGAAGGGGCAGAAGGCGTGCCGGGCCAGATTTACGGGTTTTTGGCAAACCCGTCATAACGTCAATATTGGCTTGCGATGCGGAATGGCGCTTTCTCCCGTCTGCAACGACGAGAAAATCTCGAAACCATGGGAAGCAGCCGGTTGGCCCGTCCCCGGCGAAGTGCTCGAATTTAGGGTGCGTTCCATCAAAGCGCAGAAATCGCCTGGGGCCTGACGGCATAAGCGCCGCCTCGCACGGTTCGGAGCGGCCGTTTTCAGCAAAGGTTTGATAATAGAAACGCCGCGCATTATAGCGCCGGCCCGCATAGCCGCCGTCGATATCGGCGATTGCTTCGCCAAAAATTTTTCGCATGCTTCCGGGTCGTCCTTTGAAAGCACAGCCGCCTTCTCCCCAAATCCACCTCGCGCAACTTGCCGCCGGAGCCTTTGCAAAGTGCCAGGCAAGGGACGGCAAAGGGATTGAGAAAGGCGTCCCAGCAAGGGCTTCCAAACCTGTGGAATAACTGAGCCCCGCCTTTTGCAGCGGAACTTCAGAGCGGCGGCAAAGCCTGCAAACGCAAAATTCCCCTGATAAAACAAAGAATAGAAGCACTTTATGCTTCCTCGGCGCATTTGCCAAACCCTGCGGGATTGTCAGATGCGGTCGCAGGCGATAAACCTCTGCGGGCGGCGAAGTTCCCTTGCCGGCTGCGCGCGCAACCCGCGATCCCTTGCGACCATGTAATTTCCCTTGTCTTACAGACTCTCTCGCCGCTCCATTGACGTTGTCAACATCCTGAAGCCCCGCCTTTTACGGCGGGGCTCGACGTCCGATAAATTCTTTCACCCTTCCAGCAACACGCGCAGGTCCTCGGCGGCAACGCCGGCGTCCTCACCCTCGGCGATGACGGCCAGCGGCAGGCCGCGGCGCAATTCCATCGACAGCACGCTGATGAGCGATTCAATGCGGATAACCCGCCCTTCGCTCTCGATGGATACGTGCGCGCTATATCTCGAAGCGCAATCGGCAATGCGTGCGGCGATATGCGGCGTAAGGCCGTCCGCCATGCCGTAATGCGTTTCGAGGCGAACCATCTCCATTGGCAAACCTCCGTTTCGTCAGATATCCGTCTCTTCCCCAGCGCGGAGGCGCGCGGCAATTTCCCGCAACCGGCGCAGGCGCGAATTCACGCCCGATTTGCCGATTGGCGGGTCGCAAAACTCTCCCAAAGCGCTCAACGAGCCATCCGGGTACTCCGCACGCACCCGGGCCATCTCCTGCAGCGGGGCAGGAAGGTTCTTCAGCCCGATTTCGCGCTCAATCAGCACAATATCCGCAATCTGCGCCTGAGCGTTTTCGATTTGCCTTGCCAAGTTGCGTTCGTCACAGTTCATCTGGCGATTGATGCGGTTGCGCACTTCCTTTTTTACGCGCACGTTCTCCATCGCCATCGTTGCGTTCATTGCCCCCATGAGCGTCAGCGCGTCGGCAATTTGCTCTCCACCTTTTAAGTATACCACAAACTTTGCTTTTCTGCACGCTTTTTTTGCAAAAATTTCAAAATAATTCAGCAGCTTAATAACAAATTCGGCAAGTTCCTCACTTGGCGCGGCAAATTCGAGATGATAACCGCGTTCCGGGTTGTTGACTGTGCCGGAAAGCAGAAACGCGCCACGCAAAAAAGCCTTGCGGCAGCAGGCGTAGGCAATCGCGGAATCGTCAGGCACGGCCCGCAGGCCGAAGAGCGCCCCTTCATCCAGCAAGCCGCACGCTTCCAGAATCGCCGCGCTGTCTTCCTGCGGCAGCAAAAGCTGATAGCGCGTCATGTGCAGTTGCTCCGTGCGCAGCGTGCTGATCTCGCCTGTTGCGCCGAAAAAACGCTTGCAGAGCACAAAATAGTGTCGCACGACGAAAGCGTCGGGCGACGTGACGCGCAGCAGGTATTTCCCCCGGCCGCGATAAGATATGCCGCCGCCAAACAGCAGCGCGGCGGCCAGTTCGGCGCGGGCACAGCAGAACTGGTCGGTCTTTTCCCGTACCATTTCCCCCCGCGCGTCGGATGCAAAGGACATCAGTCTTCCCCCACAATGCGCACTTCGGTTTCCAACCATACGCCCGCATGCGCCTGTACGCGCGCCTGCACCTGGGCAATCAGGCCGAGCACGTCGCGGGCGGTGGCGCCGCCGAGGTTGACGATGAACCCGGCATGCTTTTCGCTCACCTGCGCTTTGCCGACGCACAGCCCTTTGAGGCCCGCCGCTTCGATCAGCGCCCCGGCAAAATGGCCCGCCGGCCGCTTGAACACCGAACCGGCGCTGGGAAGAGAAAGCGGCTGCTTTTCGCGCCGCTGGGCGTTGAGACAGCGCATTTTTTCCTGAATGGCCTGAGCGTCGCCACGCGCAAGGCGAAAGCGCGCCGAAAGCACCGGCAACCCCCGCTTGAGCGGCAGCGTCGTGCGATAACCCATTTCCATTTCCGCGCGGGTAAGCGTAACTTCCGCGCCGTTTTCCAAAACCTGCGCATCCACCAACACGTCCGAAATCTGGCCGCCATAGGCGCCCGCGTTCATCGCTACGCCGCCGCCCAGCGTGCCGGGGATGCCGGCGGCAAATTCCAACCCGGAAAGGCCCGCCTCCTGCGCGCAGACGGCCACGCGCGCCAGCGACGCCCCTGCCTGCGCAATGAGCTCTTCCCCCTCCACGCGGATGCGGGAAAAGCGCTCGCCCAGGGCGACCACCAACCCCCGCACGCCGCCGTCGCGCACAATCAGGTTGGAGCCGTTGCCCATCAAAAGCACGGGAACATCCAGCTCCCCCGCCCAGGAAAGCGCCTGCGCCATTTGGGCCGCGCTTTCCGGCAGAAAATATATGTCCGCCACCCCGCCTACGCGCATGGTGGTATGCTTATCCAGGGGCTCGTTTTCAAAAATCTGTTCGTCTGTGGCAATGGTATGCAAGCGCTGCAAAAGCACGTCTATCAAGAAAGTTTCCCCCATTTCCCCTGCATGCAGGGCGTTTGCGCCGCGCCGGTGCGCAGCCGGAAAACCATGCGGCCGCGGCGCGAAATCGTCTGTCCCGCGCCAACGTTTACCTCAAAGGCCCGCCGCGGGCGGGCGCTTCTGTTTGCGGATATAGCGGTGCGCCCGGCGCGCCTCGGGCACGGTGGTATCGGGCGGCGAACTGAGGGCGGCCTTGAGAATGAGCACCATCACCGGCCCCAACAGCATGCCGCCAAAACCCATTACGCACAATCCCGCATACATCGCCGCCATGGTCACCAGCGGGTACAGCCCCAGTTGCACGCTGACCACGCGCGGCTCGACAATCTGACGGGTGACGATGGTGAGTATATACAAAACCGCCACGCCCACGCCCAGGCCGATGTCGCCGGTGATAAAGCCGATGGCCGACATGGGAATCAAAAACAGTCCCGCGCCGATGATGGGCAACGCATCCATCACGCCGATAAGCAGCGCCAGCAGCACCGAATAGGGCACGCGCAGAATCACGAACCCCACCGTCAGTTCCACGGCAATCAGCGCCATCATAATCAGCGCAGACTTGATCTGCCCGGCGATGCCGCGAAACACCGTGTCTTTGAGCATGGTCAGCTTGCCCGTGGCGCGCTGGGGCAGCCAACGGCGGAAGAAGGCGAAAATGCGCTGACGGTCGGCCACCATGTAGAACGTGCCCATGATGGTCAAAACAATGAAGAGTATGATTTGCGGCAGGTTCATCACCGTGGAAATCGTCCAGTTGCCCACCGAGCCGAGCAATTCCAGCGAAAAACTGCGCAGCCAGTTCAGGCCCTCGTTGATGGCGCTGTTGATAAAGGAGAGAATTTCCGGGCTGACATCCAGCATCTGCAGGCCGCCTTCGTCGGTCCATTGCTGCACCCAGGCGCTGGCCTCGCTGACCCAGCCGGGCACGGCGGCAATCAGCGAACGCATTTCCTCCACCACCCGCGCGCCAATCAGGAACAGGACGATGGAGATCGCCCCGTACATCACCACCACGGCGATGAGGCTGGCTATCTTGGCGGGCAGTTTGATTTTGCAAAACAGGTTTTCCAGCCGTTTGGCCACGGGGTGAATCACCCACGCCAGCACCATCGCGATCACCGACGGCGCAATATAGGAAAACAGCGCGCCAAACACAAACATCGCCGCCAGTACAAACAACACAATGGCGACGCGGCGCGGCAAATCGTTCCACCGCTCGTTAAACCGCTTGACGTTTTCCCAGAAACCCATGGTTCCTCCTTTGCGGGAAGGCGCATGCGCGTTGACGTAAAGCCCTTTCCCCAATCCTATTATACGGGAAAGCCTCCGGTTTGTAAAGCAAGCGCGCCCATCTTTAATTTGATTCCAATACAGCGAAAAATTTCTTGCAAAAACTGGACAAAAACACGCTGCGCGCCGTCTAATGCATGAAGGGAGGGAGCGCAATGGAGCGAAGCGAACGCGACCGCTGGCTGGAGGGAGCCATGGCCCGCTGGGAGCAGAGCCTTTTGCGCACCTGCTTT
>CAJFUU010000007.1 GCA_904420265.1 uncultured Clostridia bacterium | reverse complement strand
TACGACGATCTGGTGCGCGAGGGCAGCATGAACGCCTGCAAGGAAAAGGGCCTGGTGCGCTCCGAGGGCAAGGACTACGTGATGAAGAACGGCGACGTGACGCTGTTCCGCTTCAATGTATAGCGACGCGCCCCGGCCGCAGGCCGGAAACGCCGCCCCGGCGGGGCGAAAAGGGCCTTCGTTGACGCTGTCGGCGGCGCTGTATTTGCTCGCGGTGGTTTCGCTGGTGGCGCTGGGGTTGTATTCTGCGCCCGTCAGCGCGTTTTTGGCGCGCCTTTTTCCGCATGCCAGCCTGCAAACGCTGGATTTATTGCTCACGGCGCTGTATTACCTGCCCTTTCTCCTCTTGCCTGTGGCGCTGCTTTTGCGCCGGGAAGGCGGCGTGGAAGCGGCACGGCTCCATTCCATCAGCGTCCGCGCCATGCTGGGCATCGTCATGCTGGCTCTGGCCAGCGTATACCTGGTGCAGTGCGTAAGCCTTTTGTGGACGATGCTCCTGGAGGGGTTGGGCGTTCCCTATCTGAATACGGAAATGGTTCTGCCCACTACGACGCAGGGCGTTATGCTGATGGTGATTTCCATTGGCGCGCTGCCCGGCGTGTGCGAGGAACTGTTTTTCCGCGGCGCGCTGCTGAGCGGCTTTGAGCGCCTGGGCACAAAGCGGGCCGTAATTCTGACCGCGGTTTTGTTCGCGCTGCTGCATGGTTCCCTGGCCGGGCTGCCGGGACAATTGCTGCTGGGCCTGATGCTGGGCTATCTGGCCTTTGCCTTTGACAGCGTCTATGCCTCCATCACTTTCCATACCGTTTACAACGCCGCCATCGTGCTTATCAACGTCTATATGGCGGGAGGGGAAGTGACGGCGGAGGAGGAAGCGCTGCTCAGCCAGGGCACATTCGCCTATATGGGCGGCTGGAGCGGAGTGGTTTGGATTGTGGTGTACATGGCCGTGTTGCTGTGGCTGGTGCGCGGCTTTGTGCAGCTGACGGAACGAAGGCGGCGCGCGCTGGAAATCCGGCCGCTGCCCGCCAGGGAGAAAAGCATGCCCGCCGGGGCCGCGGCAATGCTTGTTCTGGCGGCGCTGATCCAGCTGGGCGTATACGCGCTCAACACCTATGCTGCATCCGTCGCTCTGGGAGGCGCGGCATGAACGCGGCAATTCTCTGCGTGGGCCGGCTCAAGGAAACGTGGCAGCGCGCCGGTGTGGAAGAATATTTAAAGCGCCTTTCCCGTTACGGCAAATATGCCGTCGAGCAGGTGGACGACGCTCCGGACAGCCTGGGAGCGCGGGCGCTGGAGAGAGAGGGCGAGGCGCTGCTTAAGCGCATCCGTCCCGCCGACCATGTTATCGCCCTGTGCGTGGAGGCGGAAGCGCCGGATTCGCCGGGGCTGGCAAGGCGCATGCGCCGCTGGGCGGGGCTGGGAACGCGCATTGTGTTGGTCATCGGCGGTTCCAACGGCCTGTCTCCGGCGGTGCTTTCCCGCGCGAATGAAACAATTTCCTTCTCGCGCCTCACGTTTCCCCACGGGCTGATGCGCGTGATTTTGCTTGAACAGCTTTACCGCGCCGAGCGCATACTCGCCGGGGAGCCGTATCACAAGTAGCGGCGGAAAAGCCGGGCAAGGGTTTACGCGGACGGCGTACGGACAGACCTTCCGCTGCCCTTTCGCGGAGGCGGTAAGCCGCGATGCGGAAATTCAGCGTTATCCGGGCGTTTGCATTTTGCGCGAAAGCGGGTGCAGAGGGAACCGCGCGCATGGATAAAACGTCCAAAATAGACAAACGGCGCCCATGAGGGCGAAAACGCACAAAAGGGGGATTCGCATGGCGACAGCAACCGCAGCCCCAAAGCCTGGTTCGCGCCGGGCGCGGCACGCGGCCAGCAGGCGCAGGCCGCTGTGGCAGAAAATTGTGGCTCTGGCGGCGGGGATTGTGCTTTTGGCGGGCAGCTTCGCGCTGGGCTGGCACTTTGGCGTGGATTCCACGCGCTACAAGGGCGGCATTTTGCTGGTGAATGAGGACAATTTGTTGGCGTCGGGTTACGTGCCCGAAGCGCTGGTTAACCTCTATGAACAGCGCCATTCCTTCCGCCTGGCCCGTAGCGACATTTACGTCACCCGTGAGACGTACGAGGCGATGGAGAAAATGTTCGCCGCCGCCGAGGATGATGGCGTAAATGGTTTCATTGTCACCAGCGGTTACCGGGATTACGAAACGCAACAACAGATTTATGAGGAAAGCGAACCGGGCTATGCTCAGCCGCCGGGCGCCAGCGAACACCAGACCGGGTTGGCGTTTGATGTGACGACCGAGACCAACGATGGCTTTGAAAGCACAGAGCAGTACGCCTGGTTGCGCGAGCATGCGCATGAGTACGGCTTTATCCAGCGCTATCCCGCCAACAAGGCGGATATTACCGGCATCAGCTACGAGCCGTGGCACTATCGCTATGTGGGCGTGACCGCGGCCACGCAAATTCGCAACCAGGACATTACGCTGGAGGAATATGTTGGCGAGGCCGGCAGCGCCGGCTGACAGAGCTGCCGCGGGCCGGCAGTGCCGGCGGCCAGGGCTGCCGCGGGGGAGCGCGAACGCCCGTCCCAGGAGAAGGGGACAGGCGTTTTTCGTTGCGTTTTTGGAAGGAGGGGGGAGGGCGGAGCGACGCCGGACGGCTCAGGAGCAGGAGCCGCCCAGCTGTGTGGGCCGGCAGTGCCGGCGGCCAGGGCTGCCGCGGGGGGAGCGCGAACGCCTGTCCCAGGAGAAGGGGACAGGCGTTCTTCGTTGCATTTTTGGAAGGAAGGGATAGGGAGGAGCGACGCCGGACGGCTCAGGAGCAGGAGCCGCCCGGCTGTGCGGGTCGGCAGTGCCGGCGGCCAGAGCTGCCGCGGGGGAGCGGCGCCGTTGGGGTTTCGTTGTAGGGCGGCGAATATTGCGCGGCAGTGATTTTTAAGGGACAAAAGGTTCAAGCGGGTGGCGGCGTTCGCCATGCCACGCCGGGTAGCCAGACTGTTCGAAAACGCATTTTCTGATGATGTTTTGTACAAGGCAACAAAGATGTGTTCGAAATATAGTTCTCGGACACAATGCGGCGGAATTGCGGGGACGGAAAAAACAGCGTTCGCGCCGCCAGCCCATGCGTCTGAACCGGAGACATGCGCGCAGGGCGGCCTATCCGCCTTCAACTGTGCTTCGAATAGTCGTTCAGACGTTTAAAACGTTGTCTTCCAATGGAGCGAACGCGCCGCCTGTGTAGGGTTTGAGCCGCATTTTGTTGTTGGGAAAGGCGGCGCGCAATCAGGATACCTTTTTGGCGGCTGCGCGAAGGGATGCGCCAGGATGACAGCAGAGGCGATCGCCGGGGTAGCGCGAGCGACGCGCCCAGGCATTTTGCGGGCGGAAAACGCCGCGTCTATTTGCGGCGCGCATATGCGCGGTGTGCGTGAAGAAGGGTGGAAAATCCACGGGTTGACGGCACCCCGCCGGAAAGCGCTGGACGGAGAGCGGAGCGCTGTCATACAGCGTATGGCGCGCAAACGGTCGGTTGTTAAAGGGAGGGATTTTGTGCAGATTGCCTTTCGGGGCGGGCCAAAGCCCCGAGGTTTGACGGCGGCCTTCATGGCCGGGGGCTCTGCGGCGGCATCCGTTCGTATTTCGCCTCTGTTTCGTCGAATGCGACAGGAAATAGCCGCCATACCTGGCGTATGCACGCTCGAAACCACGTCCTCTGTAAAGCGGAAACGGCGTGCCGATTCTTTCTATAGACTGTCAAAAACCTTCCGAGAAGGAAGAGCGCGCAGCGCTCCCATGGTAGCAACCGCAGGAAGGCAAAAAATCTGTCGCTATTGGGGATGTGGCCCCGAAAATGGCGCTTCCCATGGCGAAAAGGCCGGCAGTTTCGCAAGGAACCGGAGCCGTTTCGCCGGGCAACGCTTCTCAAAAACGCAGTTTTGCTGTTTTTTCGACAGCCGGATGCACCATCTCCGTCTTTGCGGTTTTACAACCCCGACACGTCGGGAAGAGCGCCGCATTGCCGGCGTATTGTTTACAAGCGGGGCCAACCCGCCCGGCCATATTCCCGCTGTATTCCCCAAAACGAAAGACGCGCCAACCCCGCCCGAGGCCGTTGGCGCGCCCATGTGCTGTGAAAAAACAAGAAGGTCGCGCGGCAGGAAGGGAGGGGAAGGGAGACCGCGCGACCCGCCCTTTCCGCAGCGCGGAAGGGCGCAACATACGCCGCCATGCAGCGGCAGAGGATTACTTTGTGGTCAGCGCCAGCGTATCGCGGGCGATGGCCAATTCTTCGTTTGTGGGAATGACCCACACCTTTACCTTGCTGTCCGGGGCGGAGATTTCCGCTTCCACGCCACGCACTTTGGCGTTCTTTTCCGCATCCAGTTTCACGCCCAGGAATTCCAGGCCTTCCAGCACTTCGGCGCGACCCTCGCCGTCATTTTCGCCGATGCCCGCGGTGAAGATGATGGCGTCCAAACCGCCCATCGCCGCCGCATAGGAGCCGATGTACTTGCGGATGCGGTACGCCCAGATGTCCAGCGTCACCTTGGCCATCTCATTGCCCTCGGCCGCGGCGGAGCGCACGTCGCGCATGTCGCTGGAAACGCCGGAAAGGCCCACAAGGCCGCTCTTCTTGTTGAGGATATTGAGCGTTTCGCTGGGGGTAAGGTGCTCGTTGTTGGCGATGCATTCCACCACCGCGGGATCCAGGTCGCCCGAGCGGGTGCCCATGAGAACGCCCTCCAGAGGCGTCAGGCCCATGGACGTATCAAAGCACTTGCCGTTTACGCAGGCGCTCAGGGAAGAACCGTTGCCCAGGTGGCAGACGATGATCTTGCTGGGCCGGTCTTTCCACCCCAGCACTTCCAGCGCGCGGGCGGAAACATAGCGGTGGCTGGTGCCGTGGAAGCCGTAGCGGCGGATGTGGTACTTCTCGTAGTACTCGTAGGGCACGCCGTAGAGATAGGACGTGCGCGGCATGGTCTGATGGAAAGCGGTGTCAAACACGGCCACCATCGGCGTATTGGGCATAACCGCCTGGCAGGCGCGAATGCCCATGAGGTTGGCGGGATTGTGCAAAGGCCCGAGGGGGATGTTCTCCTCAATGGCGTCCATGCAGGGCTGGTCGATGATGCACGAGGCGGTGAACTTCTCGCCGCCGTGCAGCACGCGGTGGCCCACCGCGCCGATTTCGGAAATAGAGGAAATTACGCCGTGCTCCTTGGAAAGCAGGGCCTCCAGCACCAGGTTCATGGCCTCGGTGTGGTCCTTGATCATTTCGCGGGTTACTTCATAACTCTTGCCGTCGTATTTGTGGGTGAGCTTGCCGCCCTCGATGCCGATGCGCTCCACCAGGCCCTTGGCGATGATGGATTCGTTGTCCATGTCGATAAGCTGATATTTCAGCGAGGAAGACCCCGCGTTGATGACGAGAATTTTCATGCTTGCAACTCCTTACATCCGTCTGAACCGAAACCCAAAGAAATCTTCAGGCAATAAAACTGCAAACAGCAAGACAAAGCCAACAAAGCCGCCCTTGAGCCGGTTCCGGCAACGGGGAAAGCCTCGTCGCCTTATTCACAGGCAGGTAGACCTGTCGGGGAGCCCTCTTTGCAAAATTTTCCCGCGCCGCAAAACGGCGCAAACCAATTTTGTGTGCGGAGCGGGGAAAGCGGGCGGCGATTGCACGGTTTCGCCTGCGGCGCCTGGCGGGGGGGTGGAGGGGCGTTTTCCCTGTCCGCCCCGCCGAAGGCGGGTTTATGCCTGCGCCGCGGTAATGGCGACGGTCGCCACGATGTCGTCCACCGAGCAGCCGCGCGAGAGGTCGTTGCAGGGCTTGGCAATGCCCTGCAGGATGGGGCCATAGGCCTCCGCGCCCGCCAGGCGCTGTACCAGCTTGTAGCCGATGTTGCCAGCTTCCAGGCCGGGGAACACCAGCACGTTCGCCTTGCCCGCCACGGGGCTGCCGGGCGCCTTGAGCTGGCCGACGCTTTCCACGATGGCAGCGTCCAGCTGCAATTCGCCGTCCAGCATAAGGTTCGGGTCCAGTTCCTTGGCGATGCGGGTGGATTCCTGCACCTTGGTGACCAGGTCGTGTTTGGCCGAGCCCTTGGTGGAGAAGGAGAGCATGGCCACGCGCGGCTCGATGCCCGCCAACGCGCGGGCGCTGTCTGCCGCGCCCAGGGCGATGCTGGCAAGCTGTTCGGCGTCGGGATCGATATTCACGGCGCAGTCGGCAAAAATCATCACACCGTCCTCACCGTAGGCCTTGTTCGGGCATTCCATGAGGAAACAGGAAGAAACCGTCTTGATGCCGGGCTTGGATTTGATGATTTGCAGGGCGGGGCGGAGCATGTCGCCCGTGGAGTGGATGGCGCCGGAAACCAGGCCGTCCGCGTCGCCCATTTTTACCATCATTACGCCGTAGTACATCGGGTCTTTCACCAGTTCGGCGGCCTGCTCGGGGGTCATGCCCTTGGCCTTGCGCAACTCGTAGAGCGTCGCGGCGTACTCTTCGCACTTGTCCGAAGTTTTGGGGTCGATGATCTCAAGGCCCTCCAGCGACGCGCCCGCCGCCACTTCCCTGACCTTTGCCGGGTCGCCCAGCAGCGTCAGGGTGGCGATGCCCTGCGAAACGATCTTCACCGCGGCCTGTACGTTGCGGCTCTCCTCGCCCTCGGGCAGCACGATGTGCTTTACGTTGGCCTTCGCCTTTGCCTTGATCTTGTCGATAAGCGCCATGATAGTCCCTCCAAATGCCGTTTGCGGCAATTTTTTTACCCTTTTTCTATTATACGGTATAAATGCCGGTTTGAAAAGGCTTTTTTGATAAACTTTCACCGGCGCGCGCGCTGAAAAAACACATCCAG
>CAJFUU010000006.1 GCA_904420265.1 uncultured Clostridia bacterium | reverse complement strand
GGGCATGATTCCAACGGGAAGCAAACGTCAAACCCTTTTCCAGCAGGAAAAGGAAGCGCATAGACAAAAGCCAAGGCAAAGAGACCAGGCGGCTGCGTTTGGCGGCGTCTGGGGAAAAACTGGCGCATGCGCCGGCCGTTCAGAGCGCGTGCGCGCTGTCGGAAGCATACGCCTTATAGGGCTTATCAAACCGCCGGGCATGATTCCAACGGGAAGCAAACGTCAAACCCTTTTCCAGCAGGAAAAGGAAGCACATAGATAAAGGCCAAGGCAAAGAGGCCAGGCGGCTGTGTTTGGCAGCGTCTGGGAGGACTGGCGCATGCGCCGGCCGTTCAGAGCGCGTGCGCGCTGCCGGAAGCATACGCCTTATAGGGCTTGTCAAACCGCCGGGTCATGATTCCAACGGGAAGCGAGCAAAATTTTACGGCCCTGGAGCGCGTTTGAAAAACCTTGGATGCAATCCCGGCGTCTTCTGCGCCATTCTGGCGCTGCGAATTTTCTGCCAAACTGGCGAAAATTCCCTCGAAATTGCGGGTTCTTCCCTCTTCAAACACACTCCGGGACCGTTCGAAAACTCCTTGCGCTGTGCGGCGTCTTTTCCGCCGCTTTGGCGCGGCAAATTTATAATCCGCCGCTGCAAAGCGTTCCCCGAAGACAGGCGCCTTCGCGAAAAGCGCGCGCTTCAAACAGGCTTTAACCTTTGATCATTGCATAGAGCGGCTCGTCTGGCTCGAGGCCCATGTAGTGTTCCAACACGTAGTCGATGCCCTGCTCTTTAAGCGCTTTTTGCAGTTCCGGCGCGGATACGTCGCCCTCCCGGTCGAATTTCAGCGCCGCGCGAATGCCTTCCACGATCGGCTCCGGATCCACGCCCTGCTCGATGCAGTACAGAGCCGCGCCCACCAGACGGTCGTTGCGGCGCAGCTTGCGCACCAGGTCGCCGCCGACGCGGGCCACGGTGTCCTTCAGCGCCTTGTTGCCGAAGCGGAAGAGCAAGTCGTCGATGTTGTTTTCCACATTTTCGCGCATTTCCTCGCCGTATTCGCGAATCAGCGCCTCGCCGCTGCCGCGCATGGCCTTGCGCGCCAGGTCGTAGACCTCCTTGTGTTCCACGGCCTGCCAGATGTATTCAATGCCCTGCTGGTAGGCGAAATAGGCCACCATCGCATGGCCCATGTTGTGCAAAAACAGCTTGCGCTTGATGTAAAAGCCAAAGGGCGTGTAGGGCACCAGGCCCACCAGGTCGGGAATTTCGCCCTTGAAGGCCGCCTTGTCCACCGGCAGTTCGCAATACGGCTCCACGCAGATCAGCAGGCTGTCCTTGGCCTTCTCCTCCGGGGTCAGCGGCGGCACCATGCGGCCAATGGAGGCTTCCACCAGGCCGAGGTTCTTCTCTGCCCAGGCTTTTTCTTCGTCGTTCAAGCGTTCGTTGATCCAGCCGCGCATGAGCACGTCGGCCTCGAGCTGGTTTTCGCAGAGGATGATGTCCAGCGGCCTGCCGCTTTCGCGCATGCGCTTTTTCACGCCTTCGGCGATGACCGGCGCAATTTTGGGCAATACGTTTACGCCCACGGCCGTAGCCATGATGTCGCAGGTGGCGATTTCCTCCAAAGCCTGCTCGGTGGAGGAGTTGACCGCGCGCACGTTCTTTACCGGAGCGTTCACCGTTTCGGCGTTGGAGACGATGCGCACTGTATAGCCGCCGCGCCGGTTCATTTCGTCAATCAGCGGTTGCATGATGTCCAAAAAGCAGACCTCATACCCCGAATCGGAAAACACCTTGCCGATAAAGCCGCGGCCAATGTTGCCGCCGCCGTACATAACGGCCTTTTTCATATGCGTACCTTCCTTCTGGATTTTTGCGCGCAGGCGCCGCGCGCGGGGGCAAGAGCCGGGCCGCGCGCGGTCTGTCGCTTCTATATTTTATTATAGCAGAAATCAGAAAATCGGCAATGGGCTTTCCAAAAGCTTTCGGCATTCTTCCAAGTCCGCAACCATTTCCGGCAGCGCCTTCAGCGCTTCCAGCGGCGCGGCGGAGAGCACCGCCGGCAGCGCGCGCCGGGCCAGGGCGATATCCAGCGCCTGCAGCGGGGAATGGTCGCGCAAAAGAGGGGCCGCCGCCGCGCAGAAATTCCACACCGCGTCCAGCGTCCGCCTCGACAGGCGCACGCCGCGCTCGCCCAGCGCCGCGCGCAGGCGGGCCATGCGGTCGGCGGCTTCTTCGCTTACGGCTTCAGGATGCGGGCGGAAAATGTGCGCCAGGGCTTCGCGAGAAACGGCAAATTCCATCTTCGCGGGCGGTTCTTTATCGTCATGCCAAGGCGTATCCGCGGCCTCGGGTTCCAGGCGGATGAGGAAGGCGGCGTCCAGCAATTCCGTGGGCAGGGGCGTGCCTTCGTCGCGAGCGGTCAGAAGCAGGCGCGTTGGCCGCGCGGGCGCGCATTCGGCCGCCAGGCGCGCAATAAGGCCGTCGGTATGCGGGGCACGCCCGGATGCGTTGCAATCCTCCAGAAGCAGTATGGCCGGCGCCGGGTTGGCCTCGTCTGCAAGCAGGCTTTCCAGCGTCGCTTCCTGCCGGCGGAAATGGGTCAGGCGCAAAAAACGTCCCTGCAGGCCCAGGGCGCTGGCCAGCGCCTGCGCCAATTCGCCCTTGGGCGCGAAGGGCGAACCGCAAAGCACCGTCACCGGCGAAAGCGTCAGGGCCGCCAGAAGCGTTACGGCCTGATCGTGCGCCAGCGGCACGCCGGAAGCGGCGAGGCGGGTGCGAACATCGGAAATCAATTCGCCTGCGCTGGGCAGGGCGGCGTCCGTAGGCACATTGACGGCGGGAGAGCGCAAAAAGCGCAGGGCGTTTGACTCCACAGCCCGGGCAGCCAGGCGCTTTTCGGCCTCCGCATAGGCGCTTTCGGCCTCGGCAAGCGCCGTGCGCGCGCCCTGGGCGCGCTCTTCGCAGGCGGCAATATCAGCGCGTATGGCTTCCAGCTTGCGCTCGCTCTCGGAAAGTTTGCGCTCGTTTTCGCGGCGCACGTCCTCCAAAAGCCGCTCGCGCGCATCTGCACGCCGGGCTTCCAGGGCGCCCACCTCGTTGAGCAGGCGCAGGCGCTGGGCCTCAATTTCGTTGAGACGGCGGGTCTGCGCCTCGTCCGCGCGCGCTTCACTGCGTTGGCGCCCGGCGGCGCCAAGACCGTCCAATTCGGCGACGGCCTCGGTCAGCGTCGGCCGCGCTTCTTCTACGCGCCAGGCGGCGCGCAGGGCGCTCACGGCATGCTCCACCGGGCTCTCCACCGGCATACCCGTGGCTTCGCCGGGGATGGGGTGGCCGAGTTGGTCGATGCGCGAACGCCGCCATTTGTCGTCGATAATCTCCTGCAGGCTGCGGCTGCGGCGGGGATTTAAGCCGGTTTGCAGGGCGATGGCCTGGGCGCGGGCGCTCAGGCGCGGTTTGGAAATTTCGCGGATTTCCGGCGGAGGCGCTTCAACGGACGGCACATTGACGGCGGCAACCGCCGCCATGGGTTGCGCGGGCGATGCCAGCGGCGTCACAGTCTCCAGCAGCGAAGCGCCCGGCGCGGCCAGCAACACGCAGGTTTCCTCGCCGGCAAACCCGCCAAGGCGCGTTTCCGCCCCGTTTTCGGGCAGAACCGCCGTATCTTCGCGCGAAAGTTCCACAGCGCCATCCACGCCTTCCATGGGCGCGGCGCGCCACAGCGTCGGGCAAACGCCGTCCTCGGCGCGGAATAGCACGTGTTGCGTGCCGGGCAGGGGCATGGTCAGCGCCATATGCGCGGAATCTTCCGGCGCGGCGCGGTCGAGAATTTCATAGAGCATGCCGGCCGGCGGCTCGATAACCACATCCGAATAGACGATATAGGCGTTGTTTTCGCCGGGGTCCAGGCGATAGTTTTTGTTGGGGCGAATTTTGTCGTTCTCGCCCGGATGGGCGCGCAAATCCAGCAGCGCATAGCGGCCAATGCGCCGCATGCGCGCCTTGAAATGGCCGGATTCGTTTTTGTCCGGCACAATGCGCAAACAACCGCTTTCGGGGAACGGCTCGGCGCTGGAAAAGGGTATGTATCCATCCTCCTGCGAAATCAACAGGGGCTTAAAGCGAAAATAACTCTTCAGCGGGTTGTCTTCTTCGAGAATGCCTACGCAAAGTTTGCCGGGCAGCGTCATGCACATTCCTCCCACGCGTGGCGTTCGCGTCGGCACAGATAAATAACGACACGAAACGGCCGATCAATGTAAACCTCTAATCTATCCACAATTTTACCATTTTTAACATATTTTTGTCAATGGGGCCGTGAAGATTTTGGCGGATTGAAGCGGACGATTTTTTGCGCATGCACTTGAAAGGCGGCAGGCGATTCGATATAATGAAGCAAAAGTCTCGGAGGGAACGGCTATGCGTACTTACGGCGTCGGCATTATCGGCTGGGGATTTATGGGACAGACACACGCTTTGGCAATTCGCACGCTGCCGCTTTTTTACGCGGATGCAGATTTTCGCGCCGAAATCCGCTGTATATGCACGCGCCGCGAAGCGGTGGCGCGCCGTGCCGCGCAGGATATGGGCGCGGACTGGACCTGCGATTACCGGGAACTGCTTGAGCGCGGAGACATCGACGTGGTCAGCGTTTGCACCCCCAACGCCCAGCATGAACAGATGGCGCTGGACGCGTTGGCGGCGAAGAAGCACCTTTACATCGACAAGCCCCTTGCCGTCACCGGCGCCAGCGCCCGGCGCATTGCCGAGGCCGCGCGCGGGGCGGACGTATTTACCAAGGTGGCCTTTAATTTGCGCCACTTTCCGGCCACCATGCGCTTAAAGGAACTGGCGGATGCGGGCGCGCTGGGCGAAATCACCCAGTTTTCGGCGCGCTATCTGCATGCCGGCTCCATCGACCCCGACCGCCCCATGGGCTGGAAGCAGGGTTTGGAAGGCGGCGTGCTGCTCGACTTGGGCAGCCATGCGCTTGACCTGGTTACCTGGATTGCCGGTTACCCGCAGGAGGCGATGTGCGCCTTCCGCACGCTCTATCCCTCCCGCCCCACGCGCACGGGCGGCGTGGAAACCGCCATTTCCGAGGATCACGCTCTGATGACGCTGCGCCTGCCCGGCGGGGCGCTGGGCACGGTGGAGGCCAGCAAAATCGCCACCGGCACGTTGGACGAGCTGACCCTGGAGATTCGCGGCACGCGCGGCGCGGCCATTTTTGAAACCATGCGGCCCAACTACCTGCGCTATTTTGATCAGTCCCGCCCCGAGAAACCGCTGGGCGGCGAGCGCGGCTTTGTGGACATTGAGTGCGCGGCGCGCTATCCCGCGCCGGGCGGCAAGTTTTTGCCGGGCAAGAATGCCATTGGTTGGGATCGCTCCCACATCGACTGCTATTTCGACTTCCTCAACTGCGTCCATCATGGCCGCCGCCCGGAAAATACCGTGGAAGAGGCCGCGCGCCTGCAGTGCCTGATGGACCGCCTGGCCGAATCGGCCCGGGAAAACGCCTGGGTGCGAGTCTGAAAAAACGCTGCCGGCGGGGAGGGTATCGCCAGAGCAAACATTCCGGCCGAGCGGCGGCAGGAGGCTGGCCGCGTCCCGGTATGGTCGCGGATTTGCCCGAGTAGCGTTTGCGGGGAAGGCATTTCCTCTGTGAAAGACTCGCGGGGAAGGCTTGGCGGAAAATCCCGGTAAGTTTGTGACGTGCGGAGCCGGTTTGTCTGGGAAGAGAGATGCCAGCAGAGACGGCGCTTCTTTGAAAAGTGGTTTTGTGGAGACAGTCTGGCAGGAGGTCGGCCGCGTCCCGGTAGGTCGCGGATTTGTCTGAGAAGAGAGGCGCTTGCGGGAACAGCATTTCCTCCGTGAAAGACTCGCGGGGAAGGCTTGGCGGAGAATTCCGGTATGCGTCGCGGATTTGCCCAAGAAACGAAGAGTTTGCGGAGAGGGCCCGGAAGAAAATCCCGGAAAGTTTGTGACGTGCGGAGCCGGTTTGCCCGGGAAGAGAGATGCCAGCAGAGACGGCGCTTCTTTGAAAAGTGGTTTTGCAGAGCCAGTTCGGTAGGAGGCCGGCCGTGTTCCGGTATGGTCGCGGATTTGTCCGAGAAGAGAATCGCTTGCATGGAAAGATCAGCAGAAAATCCCGGTAAGTTTGTGACATGAAGGGCTGGCTTGCTCGGGAAGAGAGATGCCCACAGAGACGGCGCTTCTTTTGAAAGTGGTTTTGCGGAGCCAGTTCGGCAGGAGGCCGGCCGTGTTCCGGTAAGTTTGCAGCGTGCAGGGCTGGCTTGTTCGAAAAGAGAGACGCCCGGCGATGAAGGCCGGGCCGCGGTTTGGGCGCGCTGTTTCGGCATATGCTTCGAAGCCGGCGCGGGCTGTAAGGAGGCGTTATGAGCAAACAATCCACTGCAAACCGCCGGCGTGCGGCGCGGCGGTTTTTTACAGCGCTGGGGGCGTTGTGCGTGCTGTGTACGGCCTTCACGGCGTTGGTGTGGCGCGGCGTGATTGTCCTCAACACGCCTTCGCGCGCCGATTATCCGATTTGGGGTGTGGACGTATCGCACTATCAGGGCGAGATCGACTGGGCAACCCTGCGCGATCAGGGCGTGCGCTTTGCCTTCATCAAGGCCACTGAAGGAAGCGGCCATGTGGACGAACGCTTTGCCCAGAATGCTTCCGGGGCGGCGGACGCGGGCGTACCGGCGGGGGCATATCACTTTTTCAGCTTTGAAAGTTACGGTAAAACGCAGGCGGAAAACCTGCTTTCAGCCCTGCGGGGACGGGAAATGGCGTTGCCCTGCGCGATAGACTTTGAGTTCTACGGCGCGTTTTTCGAAAATCCGCCGGAGGTGGAGCAAACCCGCGCCGAACTGCGCGCCATGTTGGAGGCCGTTGAGGCGGAAACCGGCGAAAAGCCGCTTTTGTACGCCACCTGGCGCAGCTATTGCATGTATCTGGAGGGCGCGTTTGACGGCTATCCCCTCTGGATTCGCGATGTTTACTTCTGGCCTTCGCTGACGTTGCCGGGCCGGGAATGGACGTTCTGGCAGTATTCGGACAAGGGTTCGCTGCAGGGCTATGCCGGCGAGGAAGAGCACATCGACCTGAATGTGTTCAACGGCGGCGAGGCGGAATTTGCGGCGCTTTTGCAGGCGTGAGCAGGCAGGCATTCAGGAATATCGCCCTCGCCCGCGTCGGGATGGCGCGGGATTCGGACGAATCTTCTGAGATGGCGCGACGTAAACTTGAAAAAGCCTGACCTGTGAGAATGGAAAGAAGAACGCACCGGCTGTCAGAGGCGTGCCATAACGCAGGATGCGCGCCGGAAAACCTGATGATTACACGAGTTGAGGCTGCCCCCAGATACACAAAAATGTTCAACGCTTCCGATCGTACATAGAAAATCCCGGGATCCAATGGCGGAAACCGGGATATATTTTGGCCCAATACCCTACGCCACAGTGGCGGAGCACGCCGTGAAGAACCTCTGGCGGGACGCGCGGCGGTTGAAACCGCCGTCAACCCGTCAGAGGACTTCGCAGAGTTCCTACTGCCACAAAAAGGCGGTGAGAATCATTATCCGGGGATATGCGGCTGAAAAACGGTGCTTTCCATGGCGGATTTGCACTTTTTCGACGCGCTGGCAGCGGTTTCAACCGACGTTTTCATGTGCGCCTGGCATTATCCGCGAAAAGGCTCCAGATTTTTTACGATTGCGGCGGGCAGAATGATGGCGTCGCCGTTGTCGATGTCAATGAGCTTATAGCGGTCGTTGCCCATGCCCAGTTCCTTCATGTAGGAAAGCTGGCGCAGGCCATGGCGGGTTTCGATGCGCTCCACCAGGTCGTGCTTTTCCTTTTCCTTCATGGCGTAAACGATGTCCACGCAGGCCTGATCCACCGCCAGTATGTCCACGGAAGCGCAGATGCCCACGTTGGGCGTCACCACGGGCGCGGCCGCCACGCCTTCGCAGTCGCAGGAGACGGACATGTTGCGCATCACGTTTACATAGGCGATGTGCCGGCCGAAGTGGTCCACCACCGCCTTGGCGGATTCGGTCATGCGCTCCATAAACTCTTCGTTGCTGATGTCCCACTGGTCGTCCTGGCCGGGGGTGGTGTGAATCATGGCCTTGCCGATTTTGCCGTCGGCGCAGCCGATGCCGATGTTCTTGTTCGAGCCGCCGAAACCGCCCTTGCTGTGGCCCTTGAAGTGCGTCAAGGCAAGGAGGGAATCATATGCGGTCAGGTTTTTGCCCATGTACATCTGCGAGAACCACTTGCCGCCATATACCGGCAGGGGCGCGGCGCCGTCCTCGTCGAGTATATCAACCGGCGCGAACGTCCAGCCGTTGGTCTGGAGCGTTTCGCGGTGCTTTTCCGTGGTATCGCGGTCGCCCGCGTAGTAGGAATTGGTCTCGATGATGGCCGCGCCGGGCAGTTCGCTTTCAAAAAGCGCCGCTACCCACGGCCGGGGAATGATGTTGGGGCCGTTCTTTTCGCCGGTGTGCAGCTTGACGCCCACCTTGCCGGTGATATTGCCGCTCACACGCCCGTAAATTCTGCGCAGACCCTCTGCGGAGAGGTCGCGCGTGAAGTAGACGATCGACTCGTTGCCCTTGCGCTGCGCATAGGGAACATAGCGTTCGCCGCCCGTTCCCGGCAATACTTTTTTCTCTTCCATCGCAAGTACCTCCCTCTTAACGGCGCCGGATGACGCCAAGTTCTTCCTTATTATACCAGCATGGGGAAAGAATTGCAACGCCCAGGCCCGTTTGGGGAGCGCGCAACCGCGTTGGCCCGTGAACCCCTTCCGTCCCCTGAAGATGGACGCGGCCCGCGCAGGCCGACGGCGCGCCCGTTTTACATATGCGAAGCGGACGCTTCCGCCGGATCAGCGCGGACAGATGGGGAATACAGGCGCGATTTGTGCGCGCGGTAATAGACAAGGCCCACCGCGTCGGCCAGGAGCCAGCCAATGGGCACCGACCACCAAATGCCCGTCACGCCCAGCGCCGGCACGGCCGAAAGGGCGTAGGCCAGCGCCACGCGCGTGCCCAGCGAAATCACCGTCAGAACCACGGACATGCCTGGCCGTCCCAGCGCCCGATAGAGGCCGTAGAGCAAAAACAGGCAACCGATGCCGCAGTAGAACGCGCCCTCAATGCGCAAATAGCGCACGCCCTCGGCGATGATGGCCGTTTCGCCCGCGTCGATAAACAGCGCCATCAACGGCTCGCCCAGCAACCAGATAACCGCGCTGACAACCAGGCAGAAGAGCACCGCCGCCTTCACCGCCCCGCGCAATCCCGCGCGCATGCGCTCCTTTTCGCCGGCGCCGTAGTTCTGGGCGATGAAGGTGGAAAAGGCGTTGCCGAAATCCTGCACGGGCATATAGGCAAAGGCGTCGATTTTCACCGCCGCGGCGAAAGCGGCCGTCACCGTGGTGCCAAAGCTGTTCACCAGCCCCTGTACCGTGAGGATGCCGAAGTTCATAATCGACTGCTGCACGCAGGTCAGCGCCGAAAAAGAGGCGATTTCCCGCACGCGCGCAAGGCGCAGGCGCACCCGTTCGCCCTTGACGCGCAGGCCAGGAAAGTTTTTCAGGGCGTACACGGCAATGCCCACGCCGGAAACGTACTGTGAAATGACCGTGGCCTCCGCCGCGCCGGCAACGCCGCGCTTCAGCCCCAGCACGAACCACAAATCCAGGCCGATGTTCATTCCCGCCGATACCGCCAGAAAAACAAGCGGCGCCGTGGAATTGCCCACGGAACGCAACATGGCGGCAAAATAGTTGTACAAAAAGATCGCCGGCAATCCCGCGAAGATGACCACCAGGTATTCCCGCAGCAGCTCGCGCACAGTTCCCGTCACGCGCAAAAAGTCGAGAATCTGCTCCGTCAGGGCAAAGACGAGCACATTGAGCGCCACCGTTACCGCCGCCAGCAGCGCGAAAGAGGCGTAAACGCTCTCCCGCAACCGCGCCTGGTCCCGCTGGCCAAAGCAGATGGAAAACACCGTGCCGCTGCCCAGGGAAAGCCCCAGCAGGATCGACGTTAAAAAGTTCATCAGCGTAAAGGCCGAACCGACCGCCGCCAGGGCGTCCGCGCCCAGGAAGCGGCCGACGATCAGCGTATCGGCCACGTTGTAACACTGCTGCAAGAGGTTCCCCAGAATCATCGGCACGGCGAAAAGCAACATCGTGCGCATCACCGGCCCGCGCGTCAAATCCCTGTCCATGGCCCGCCCTGCTTTCTTTTCGTAATTTTGAAATGACGTTTCGTAATGTATTATAGCGGTGCAGCGCATGACTGTCAAATTTAATTTGCATTATGTTTGAATGCGCTCTATAATGGGCGCAGGAGGGGTCGCCATGTTTCTTGAAGGACTGGATGCGCTGGACCAGAAAATCGTCGAACTGCTCATCGAAAACGCCCGCATGTCTTATTCGGACATTGGCCAGCGGGTGGGGCTTTCGCGCGTGGCTGTAAAAATGCGCGTGCAGGCGCTGGAGAAGCGCGGCGTCATTGAGGAATATACCACCATCATAAACCCCCAGAAGATTGGCGGCGCGGTTTCCTGCTATTTCGAAATTGAAACGGCCCCGCAGGCGCTCGCGGAGGTGACGGAAATCCTGCGGACATGCGATACCGTCACGCAAATTTACCGCGTCACCGGCAAAAACAAGTTGCACGTGCACGCGGTGGCGGCCAGCGCTGATGAAATGGAAGCGCTCATGCGCGGGGTGATCGACACGCTGCCCGGCGTGGAGGATATATCCTGCAATATCATCCTTTCCCGCATCAAAGACATCAAGGGCCTGCGCCTGTAACGCCCCTTCGCCGGCCCGACAGAACGCAAAATGCGCAAAACTTTCACGGCAATCTTCGTTGACTTCCCCAGGCAGCCGTGCTATAATCTACATATTGTGCGACTTTTTGTGTATAAACCACAAGATGTTGCGTTTTTTGTGCTTCATTATCGGCAAGAATAAATACGAGGGAGAAATTGACATGCAGGTCAGGAAGCGGAACGGCAATGTTGTGGAGTATGATCGTGAATTTATCGTCCGCGCGGTGACGCTGGCGGCCGCCGCCGCGGGGGAACACGACAACAATGTGGAAGCCGTTGTGGACGGCGTGGAGGAAAAGCTGCGCGCGCGCGGCGAACGCGTGGTGGATATTGAAACGATTCAGGACGCGGTGGAGGAATCGCTCTTTGAGCACAACCATTTCCGCACCGCGAAGGCCTATATCCTCTACCGCAAGGACAAGGAAAAGACGCGCGGCCTGGTGGAATGGAAGGACGGGCTGCTCAGCCGCGAATT
>CAJFUU010000005.1 GCA_904420265.1 uncultured Clostridia bacterium | reverse complement strand
AGATCGAGGGGACTGCTTCGAAGGGAAAGAACTCGCTGCAGCAAAAGCCAACAAAGCGCAGCTGTCCGTCCGTTGCGTCCACGCCTTCGGGAATGCCGCCGAAGGCGACATTTTGAGAACCTCAAGAGCGAAAACGATAGAAATGTTGACGGAATACCGCGTCAATAAAGTATACCACGGTCACACAAATCCAGATGCACGGCAAGGGTGCGTTGGCGACTGAATGTATCCATTCGCGCACCCTGCAAAGCCGCGACGCACCGGGTATTCCTGCGTTTTGCAACATTTTTGCCGACGCAGGTGTTGGCGTGGCATCGGGCTCAACGGCCGGCATGGAACCGTAACAGGCAATGCCGGCAGGGCAGTCCTGCAATCGTGCGCGGAGGCGTTCGTGGCTTTAGGGAGCGGTTCAGAAATAAGTGCGGTTGACGACCGCACGCGAAAACCGTCTATTTCCCCAAAGAAGCGAAAGCCCGCCGGCGTCCTCCTTTATCCAAGGTGCGGTTACACAACCGCGCGACGCGCTCCGGCGATTTTTCGCGCCATGCGGCATTGCTTTTTCTTGAAACGCCTTTGATATTCCCGCAACGCCTTGCCTTAAAATATGTATCCAAATTCGCGTTTTCGGGCCGTGTAAACGGCCCAGTAAACGCGCGCATCCGTTTCAGCTTTACATTTCCGGCGGCCTGCGGTACAATAAATGCGCGGGGCGGCATGTCCAAACGCCCTTCGTCAGGATGAGAGTTAAAAAGAGTGGTGAGGAAATGATCTGGCTGGCGGCTTTTGCAGTTCTCGCTCTGGTTTTGGGCGTCTATGTTTTTTGCACCGCGCCTTCGCGCCGCAGCCGGGCGCTTTCGCTGCCGCGTCTTTTCGCGCACCGCGGCCTGCACGGCGCGGGCGTTTCGGAAAACAGCCTTGAAGCCTTCGCGCGCGCCTGCGAGGCGGGCGTGGGCATTGAACTGGACGTGCGCCTGAGCGCGGACGGAAGCGTCGTAGTGTTCCACGACGATACGCTTGCGCGCCTGTGCTGGCGCCCGGAACGCATAGACGCGCTCACGCTTGCGCAGCTGCGCGCATTTTCGTTGCCTGACGGCAGCGGCATCCCCACGCTGCAGGAGGTTCTCGACCTGGTCGCGGGCCGCGTTCCGCTGCTGGTGGAAATCAAAAATGGCCGCAACCTCACGCGGCTCTGCGCCGGGACATTGGAGCGCCTGCGCGCCTATAAGGGCGAATACGCGGTCGAATCGTTCAACCCACTGGCGGTGCGCTATTTTCGCCGTTATGCTGCGAACATGCCGCGCGGCCAACTGGTGAGCCTGCCGGACGAATATCGCGGCGCGGTGCTGCGCGCAGGTGCCGGAGCGCTTTCGCACTTGTTGGCAAACGTTCTCTCCCGGCCGGATTTTGTGGCTTATGACCAGCGCATGGACGGGTGTTTCTCCTTGCGTATGCAGCGCAGGTTGTATCGCGCCCGCCTTGCCAGATGGACGGTTCGCAGCCGGTCGCAGCTCCAGGCGGCGCTTGTGCGCGGGGAAAGCGTCATTTTCGAGGCGGGGTTGGGCAATGACCCCATCGACCCGGCGGATCCGCTCGCCTGACGGATGCGACGTGGCGCAACAATGCGCAAGGGGTTCGTTGCCGGGACGGCATGCGCACATGGAATATAGCTATTTCCAATGCTCTAACTGCGAAAGGTACAAATCAAACTGAACGCGCCTGGTTTCTTCATCTGCGTTATCGGGATTTGGCATATTCGCAACCAGATAATCCAACAAAGATTCCTTGGATTGATAAGCAAATTTTCCATCCGTATAGCACCATTTGCAATAGTCCTCGTTATAGTTCCCATCTGGTTCCCGGCCAATCAATCCATCTTCATTCAATGGCATTCCGCAACACTGACAAACAAGTTGCCGTGGAGAGCCCAGAAGCGTATTGATTGACACATCAAAAACCTGTGATAACAATTTTAATGTATCTGTATTTGGCTGCGTTTCGCCGGTTTCCCAACGGCTGACCGCCTGTCTGGTGACTTGCACGCGCTCTGCCAGTTGCTCTTGCGTAAGATTGTTTTTCTCGCGCAAATTTTTGAGAATATCCCGTATTTCCATGCCCGTCCCTCCTGAAGGATGCTTTTTATTCATTATAGCTTCAAAGCAGGGTTTTAACAAGCAACCCGCTGTTGCTACGGAATTGTGAGCGGCTGTCTGTCAAATTCTCTTGTATTGCTTTATGGCATATGCGCATTCGCACCGGGGGACGTTTCGCATGCCGGGGAAAGGCATCGCTTTGGGTAGGCTCCTGCGCGCGGTTGGATTTCCAAACGCGTATGAAAGCGGCGCAAAGCCGAAACGGCGCGCCTCGAAGGATGTTTTGCGTATATGGGAGGGAGCGCTCAGCACGAAAACAAGGGGAAGGATAGGCTCCGGGGATATTTCGCATAACCGGGAGAAGACGCCGCTTTGGGCAGGCTCCAGCGCGCGGTTGGGAAGTATGCGCCCGGTACAAAAATAAGGGGATACGTCTGAAAACGCTTCGCGCTCCGTGAAAGGGAAAGGCTTGAGACAGGTTCCCGCGCGGGAGCAAGCGGGGCAAAAACCAAACCGCAGGCCTCAAAGGACGCTTCGCGCGCATGAAAAAGCGCCCGGCACGAAGACCAGGCACAGGCTCTTGGGAACGCCTTGCACGGGCGGAGGAAAAGCACGACATCGCAGCGTTACCTGCCGGAGCAACGCGCTTTTCCTTGCCGGAACCGTTTCAAGGGATGGCCATTAACCTTTGATGTCTTCTTTCGGGCGCATTGTGGGCACAAAGCGGCGCACGAATTTGCCCTTGCCGCGTCCCTTGAGGTAGAAAAAGCCAAACGTGCAAAACACCACCGCGCCGATGAAATTCACCAGCAGGTCTTCCATCGTATCATGCAGGCCGATGTCCAGATAGCCGCCCAGGCCCAGCGATTGGCCGTTGACGATGACTTCGGTAATGCCGTCGATGGTCACCACGGTATTGGTTTGGGTTGGATCAAGGGCCACGGAACGGATGGTGTGTACAATCGTATCCTTCTGCATGTCCAGCATGAGCACATTGTCTGCAAAGTATTCGACAAACTCCCACAAAGCGCCGATGGTCATGGAAAAGCAGAAAGCCACCATGGCCACGAACAGCGGCGAAAGGTTGAACACCGTTTTTTCCGAGCGGTTGAGTACGTCTACAAGCGAAAAGCCGATGGCGGCGGCCAAAAAGCCGTTCATCGTATGCAACATGGTATCCCAGAAATCGAATTTTACATAATAGGCGTTGATTTCGCCGAGAATTTCCGCGGCGAAGATAAAGCAGAGGATGATAATTTCCAGCGTACTGGGCAGCTGTATGTTGAAGCTGCGGTTGACGAAGGCGGGAATCATGAAAAGCAGCAGCGTCAAAATGCACAGGAATACGTTTTCATAGTTGCCGCGCAGAAATTGCAGCACCAATGTGACGACGACAATGGCGCGCAGCGTGAAAAATACGATGGCGACGCCTTTGCGCGCGCGTATTTCCGCCATCAGTTCGCGGTAAAACTTTCTGAGCCCCCGGCGGTTTTTCGACATGCTTTGTATCTCCTTTTTGACATCTTACGTGCGTATAAATGATTGTAACATATCTGCGGGCGTTTTTCCAGTCCCGCTGCAAAAAACCATGGAGTGGCGGACTGGGGTGTGTTTGAAAATTCCCTGGAACGCAATTTCAACGTCTTTTGCGCCATTTTGGCGCTCCGAATTCTTCGCGAAAACCAGCGGGAAATCCCCTCCAAATTGCGGATTTTTTTCCTTTTCAAACACGCTCCAGCGGCACGAGAACGCCAGCAGCGCATGCAACAGGCCCTGGGCGAAAATGCAGGCTTGTTCCTGGAAAGGCGGCCTGCAAATGCCGGTTTCAGGCCCGGCATTTCGGAAATGCTCCGGAGCAGGCGTATATTGTCCATGCCAAGTGCGCGCTGCCCCCTGATTGACTGTCCGCGCATCGCCGTCCGCCGGGATGGGCGGCGTACGGCCTTATCTGCCAAACGTCGTCCGTCCAGGGAGACGGCCATGGAAGCCATCGACCCTTCGCAGCGGAAAAGCGCGCGTTCTGCAAGCACATATGCAGAATGTCCCGGCGGTCATCCAATCGTGGCAAGGGCGGGGCGCAAAACCGCTGGCCCGCGACGCAAAACTGCCGGCGCCCTTGACGTCTGGCAGACGGGCGCATTCGCCCATATGCCGGCAAGGAAAGCGGATTTTGAGGCCCGGTTGGTGCGCGAAAGCCCAACGTTTTTCGCTCTTGTTGCGTTGCGGCGCGGTTTTCCTGCCGTTACAGCGCGCGGACGGGAGGGATCGATGCGATTTCCGTTTCAAGCAAGAGCGTCTGCGGCCGTCTTTTGCCGGGCTTTTGTCAGCAGGGCTCGGGCAGGCAGCCTTTCGCCAAAGCCCCGGCAAAATATCCGTTTCCCAAACGCGCATCGTATAAGGGGCTGTTTCAAGAACACAACGGCAAGCGATCGGGATGCGGTGTATGCGCATTCTGCGCGCAAACGGCGAAGTGCCCCGTTGGCAATGGCCAGCGGTTTGACCCGCAAACGCGCGGCAGACTTTTCCTTTTTGATGTCCATTCCGGCCATTCTTGGCTCGCTGGTGCTGGAGTTGAAGGGCATTGTCCTGGATGGGGAACCGATTGGCGACGTCTCTTTCCTGCCCACATTGCTGGGCGTGGTGGCGGCGGCGGTGTTCGGCTTCATCGCCATCAAAGGCATGCTTAAACTCATTCGCCGCATCAGCATGAACTGGTTCGCCCTGTATACGTTCCTGCTGGGCACTTTCCTTCTGCTGGACAGGTACGTTTTCAAAATCTGGATGGCGTAAACCCCGCCGCAGGCAGCGCCCGCTCCGCCGCGCAAAACGGCATGGAGGCGCTGCTTTTGCAAACAGACGCGCAAGAACACGAAGGAGGTATTTTCCATGGCGGTCATCACAATCGTCGGCTCGGGCATGATGGGTTCGGCCATCGGCATTCCCGCCAGCGAAAACGGCCACGAGGTGCGCCTGGTCGGCACGCCGCTGGACCGGGAAATCATTGCCCATGCCCGCAAAACGGGTTGGCATATGAACATGCGCCGGCAGCTTCCCGAAAGCTACGCTTACTTTCAGTTTGAAGAACTTT
>CAJFUU010000004.1 GCA_904420265.1 uncultured Clostridia bacterium | reverse complement strand
GCGGCGCGAAGTTGCAAAATTGAACGTGGTGGCCACCTACAACCTCGTCTTCAACGCCTCGCTGCTGGTGGACGAAGGGCTGGGATACGCCCTGTGCCTCGACAAGCTCATCAACACCCGAGAAAGCAGCCTCTGCTTTCGCCCCTGCGCGCCCAAACTTGAGGCTCCGGCCTGGATCGTTTGGAAGAAATACCAGGTGTTTTCCAAAGCGACCGGCGCGTTTTTGGCGCGGCTGCGCGACATCATAGACGCTTCCGCCCCAAATCCCTGAAACTGCTCGCCGCGCGGGCGGCAAGCATTCCTGCGCAAAAAAGCGTTTGGCAAAGCGGCGCTATCGGCGAAAGGGCAAATCTCGGGTACCCCCGCAAAAGGGCAACAGCGTGTTTTTGCGGGCAGGCGTCTCTGTTTTGACTGGCACAGCGTCTTATATTGCTCGAAATCAATCAAATTTTCGATTGAATCGTTCATTTTTTTGATATAACAGTTGACTTCGATTCCATTTTCCGCTATAATAACAATACACCAATCTATTTAAAACAGGCGTCGGGCTGTTCCAGTTTTAAAAAGGCGCCTGCAAACGCCGCCCAGAGACGGGCGCGCGTCACTTCGCCAGGGCATGCCATCGAAACGACAAGCGGGGGTGTCAAGCATTGAAACCGAAAATCAGAACGCCTTTTTTTGAAACCAGCGTGAAGAATTACATTTACGGCGACGCGGTTCTGGAAATGGCAGTCGCCGCGGATCGCGCGGCCGTGAAGTACGATGTGGATGTGCTGTTTATCTCGCCCTATACGGAAATTCGCCGCATTCGCGAAAACTGCCCGCATCTCATTATCCTCGCCCCCTACATGGACACCATCCGCCCCGGGCGCGGCATGGCGGACGTGCTGCCCGAGGCCCTCAAGGCCGCCGGCGCGCAGGGCGTGGTTGTCAATCACTGCGAACGCCCAATGACGCTTACCGCCATCAAAAAGACCATTGACCGCGCCAACGAGCTGGATATGCTTTCCTTCGCCTGCGCCGATACCATCGCCGAGGCGGAGGCCATCGCCCAATTGCATCCGGACATTCTCAACCCTGAACCAGCCGAGCTGATTGGCACCGGCACCGCCAGCGACATGTCCTACGTCAAAGAGGCCATTCGCGCGGTGAAGGCCATCGACCCGAACATACTGGTCGAACAGGCCGCCGGCATCACCACCGCGCAGCAAATCTACGACTTTATTATGGCGGGTTCCGAAGCCGCCGGTTCGGCCAGCGGCATCATCAATTCCCCCAATCCCCTGGCACTGTTGGATGAAATGGTCAAGTACGTGCGCAAGGCAAAGGACGACCTGGCAAACATGCGTTAGGAGGCGGCCATGGTTTACAGAGAAGCGGTGTCCCTGCAGTCCAACGACAAAATCGTCACCTTCCACAACGTCACGGAGGCGGTGCGGGAAATTGTTCAACGCTCCGGCATCCGCAACGGCCTCGTCAACGTCTATTCGCACCACACCACCTGCTGCGTCATCACGCAGGAGGCGGCCTTTGATATGTCCATGACCGGCCTGGAAACGCTGCAGCAGGACTTTGTAGACGCCTTTGAGCCCATTATGCCCGCGCAGCGCCGGGAAGGCATGTATCTGCATCCCGGCCCCAAAGCGCTGGCCTTCGCCGCCGAGCACGACGAAGACGCGCGCGGTTGCCACAACACGGATGCGCATCTGCGCTCCGCCCTGGTGGGCCGCAGCGAAACCATCGCCCTGATTGACGGGGCCATGGACCTGGGCGAATTTGGTTTCATCTACTTCATCGACTTTGACACCACGCGTGCGCGCCGGCGCACTGCGCAGGTAACGGTCATCGGCGAATAAATGCAAGCGGCGCGGTCTGTCCACGCCGCTTTCCATTTCCAAAGCGTCTCGCCCAAACGGTGCAAGCCCCTTCCGCCGGAGCGCCTTTGCAGGCCGGGAACGGCAAAAGCAGGATTCCCTATTCCCCGCCGCCGGCCACGTTTACGCGCACATCTGCATCCTGCAAGGCCAGGCGCAGGGTTCCCTGCGGCTCGGCGTTGGTGATAATGGCGTCCACCTCGCAAAGCTGCGCGTAACTCACCAGCGAGCTTTTGCCCAGCTTGCTGCTGTCAAGCAGGACATAGGTATAGTCGGAATGCTCGATCACCTGCGAATTGAGGCTAGAAATGTTGACCTGATTTGAGGAAAAGCCCGAGTTGGGGGAAACGCCGTCGCAGCCAAAGAAACACTTGGTAAAGTGAAAGGGCGCAAGATAACGCTCGGTCAGCGCGCCGGAAAAATCGCGCCTGGCGCTATCATATTCGCCGCCGACAAGAATCACGCGGCACTTGGGCGAAGTGGTAATCGCCTGCACATTCGCCAACGAATTGGTAATGATGTTGAGCGAGTCAAACTCCCATTCGGCAATGCGCTCTGAAAGCGCGAGCGTCATTTGAAACATCGTGGTTCCGCAATCGAGATAGATCGTATCCCCGTCCTCGACAAACATGGCCGCCATGCGGCCGATGCGCTGCTTTTCCTGGCTGAACACATGCTCGTTGCGCTCAAAAGAGTAGTTCACCGCCTGCGAAACGGGGCGAATACCGCCATAATTGCGCACGGCGAGGCCGCTCCGCTCCATATCCGCAAACAGGCGGCGCACGGTGGCTTCAGAAACGTTGAGCATTTCCATCGCTTCGGCAATTGTGATATGTCCCGTCGTTTTGAGCATATTGGACAGGTAGTTTTCCCGAACGTTTTTCTTCGCCACGCGCATCCCGCCGTTCTGTTTTCTTTCGTCGAGTATAACAGAAACCGCGCGCGGGTGTCAAGCCAGAAAGCAATCGAGAGGCAAACCATCGCATACTTTGGTCGAAATATTCAAAATTTTGACTGTTTCGCTCAAAGCCATTGACAAAATAAACTCTATGTGCTAAAGTAAAGAAAAAAGTGTTATTTTCTGGAAATAAAAGGAGGAAGGCGCAAATGGACCGATACCTGATCGGCGTAGATATCGGCACAACCGGAGCTAAGAGCATGCTCATCTCCGAATCCGGGCGCATCATCGCCCATGCCTATGCCGGTTACGAAATGCGCACGCCCTCCAACGGACGTTGCGAACAGGACGCGGAGGACTGGTGGCGCGCGGTGGTAAAGACCGTCCGCGCCGTCGCCTCAGAGCCGCGCTTTGCCAAAAACGTGGTGGCGCTGTCGCTTTCTTTGCAGGGTGGAACGCTGGTTCCCGTCGGCGTGAAGGGTGAACCTTTGCAGCCGGCTGTGGTCTGGAGCGATAAGCGCTGCAAAACCCAACGCGCCGCTTTCGCCGCGCGCTTTGGCGAGGACTACATGTATCAGCGCACGGGCTGGCGGCTCAGCGCCGGCCTCAACGCCATGCAGATCGCCTGGATTCGCGAAAACCGGCCGGACATCTTTGAAAAGACCGCCATGTTCCTTTCCGTGCCCGATTACATATCCCTGCGCATGACGGGGCGCGCGGTGGTGGACATTTCAGACGTGGGGATCAACCAACTTGCCGACATCCGCCGCGGGGCGTATGATGAAGGCATTCTTGATTTTTGCGGCATAAATGAGCATGCGTTGGCCGAAATTCAGCCCTCCGCCACGCCGATTGGCAAACTTCTGCCCTTGGCGGCGGCAGAACTCGGGCTTCCGCGCAACACATTGCTGGTTACCGGAGCACACGATCAGTATGCCGCGCTTCTGGGCGCGGGCATCACGCAATCGGGCGACGTGCTCATCGGTACAGGCACGGCCTGGGTGGTCACGGCGCTGTGTGATAACCCGGATTTTGCCTCCGGTTTTTCCCAGTCCATCCCTGCGGCAGGAAACTGGGGCTCCATGGTATCTCTTTCCGCAGGCGGCGTGTGTTTGGATTGGTTCCGCAACAACATTGCTTCCTCTGAGCAGGAAGGCGGCCTGCCTTACTCAATCATCAACGAAATGGCGGCGCAGCGGCGCATTGGCGCCAGCGGGCTGATGTTTTACCCGTACTTCAGCGGCAGTTCCTTCCCCATTTCCATGCCGGAAGGCAAGGCCGTGATTGTCGGCCTGGATTTTTCCCACGACCGCTACGACATCGCTCGCGCCATTATGGAGGGCATCGCCATGCAAACGGCGTGGGTTTTGGAATATTTCCGCGAAAAGTACAGCATTCGCAAGCTAAAACTCTCCGGCGGCGCTTCCAAAAGCGCGCTGTGGACGCAGATGGTGGCCGATATTGCCGGCTGTACGGTAACGACGCCGAACATGAGCGATCTTGCCTGCGTGGGCGCGGCGGTTATGGCGGGCGTCGGCAGCGGCGTTTTCCCCTCCTGCGAGGAGGGCATTGCCCGCATCGTCGTCGAAGAAAACGAGTACCAGCCCGATCCGGCGCGCGTCGAGCGCTATCAGGAACACTTCCGCGAATACAAGCGGCGCGCGGAACTTCTTCCTCAGCTGTACTGCTGACGGACTCCGCGGGTCGAAAACAATTCATCGGCAAGGAGGCGATTTCAAAAAATCCCCCTGAAACATTGTCGACAAATCTTTGAAGGAGGAGAAAGGCACAATGAAGAAGAACATCCTGGCTCTACTGTTGGCGCTGGTTCTGCTGCTCTCTCTGGGCGCGGGCTATGCGGAAGAAGAACACGAGCCCGTCGTTTTGCAGGTATGGATCGTGCAAACCGACTGGCAGGACGCTTGGGACATGGAAATGAAGCCCAAGTTCGAAGAGGAGTACCCCTGGATCACTGTTGAGGCCGTAGGCGTGGGCGAAGCAAATACCGATTTCATCCTCTCGCGCATCGCTGCCGAGGATCTGCCCGACGTCTGGCAGGTGGACAATGCCGAGACCTACTACAACGCCGTGGACGAAGGCATGCTGGTGGATTTGAGCGATTGGGAAGTGGCTCAGAATATCCCCGAATCCTATCGCGACGCTTTCACCTACAACGACCAGCTCTTTGGATTGACGCAGGGTTCGGCGTTCTCGGTGCTGTTTGCGAACATGGCCATCCTCGAAGAGGCGGGATGGACCGAGATGCCCACCAACTGGGATGAGTTTATCCAGTGCTGCGCCGACATCCAGGAAAAAACCGGCATCGCGCCGCTGACCCTGGCCGGCGATAAGACCACCAATTGCTGGATGCTGCTTGAACTCATCATCGGCAACGTGGCCGGCGACGAACTGGGCATGGGCGTGTACGAGGAGCAATTCATAAACGGCACGTTTGATTTCCTGGCCTATCCGGAAATTGCAGAGCGTCTTGCGGAAGTCGCTCCCTACATGCTCACCGGTACCGGCTCCATGACCGAGGACGATGTCACCGCCGCCATGACCGACGGTCTGGCCGCGATGTGCATTGCCGGCAACTGGACCGGAGCCAACATCTGCAGCGGCATCGAGACCGCCGCGGGCGACGCCTCCTATGTCGAGGCCGTGCTGCCCCCCTTCAACAACGAAGGCGCGCAGACCTGGATTTCCGTTTCTCCCGAAACCGCGTTTGGTCTTTCCAACGCCGAAGCCTCTCCCGAGCAGGTCGAGGCCCGCGAAATCTTCTTCAACTGGGTGTTCCAGCCGGAGAACTTCGCCATCATCCAGAACGCCCGCGGCACCGTGCCGGTTCTGGAGACCCTGACCGAGGACCAGATTGTTTTGCCGGAAGCGATCAGCGAGATCGTTCCCGATATGAACGCCGCCCCGTTCGTGCGCATGGGCTTCAACCTGTGGACCAATGAGTTCATGGACGGCGCCTGCACCATCCTCAAAGACGTCTACGGCGGCAACAAAGACGCTGCGACTGCCATCGAGGAAATCGACGCCCTGCTGGAGCAGTACAATCGCGCCGCTTAAAGCGCCATACAAATCAACGCGGCGGGGGCCTCCCCCGCCGCCATCCAGATTCGAGGTGAAGCGTATGTCTGAGAAGCTGTCGATGCGCCGCATTGAAAAGAAAAACAAGCATACGGCGTTTGAACGTTCGCGCGTTCGTGTGGGCATGCTGTTTTTGCTGCCCTCGGCGCTGCTTTGCATCGTGTTTATTATTGTGCCGCTGATCAATGTGGTGGTCTATTCCTTCCACGAGTGGAACGGCGTAAGCGAAGACATGCTCTTCGTTGGCTTTGAAAATTACAAGCAGCTTCCATCCACAGAGGGATTCTGGGAGATGGCGCTGGCGACGATTATATTTGCTTTCGGCACAACGGTGATGGTCATTGTTCTTTCATTCATTGTCGCCATGGCGCTGGACAGCAAAAACCGCGGCCGCATCAGCCGCAGCGTTTATCGCACCATGTGGTTCTTCCCCTGTATTCTCAGTGGTTCTGTCGTCGGTATTATCTGGCGCATTATGTACAACTACAACAACGGCGTGCTCAACTCCATTTTGCGTGGGGTCGGCCTCTCCCCTGTCAACTGGCTGGAGACCTATGGGCTGACCAATTTTGCGGTCATTCTGGCGGCCGTATGGTCGATGATGGGCCTTTGCATCGTCATCTTCCTGGCCGGCCTGCAAAGCATTCCTACGGAACTGAACGAAGCGGCGGCAATCGACGGCGCAAGCAACGGGCAGATTCGCCGGCACATCGTTATTCCCATGATGGCGCCGTCCATCACCATCAACGTGCTGACCACCAGCATTGCGGCGTTTAAAATGTACGAACTGCCGTGGCTGGTTTCCGGCGGGCTGCCCGGTTATTCCACGCGCCTGCTCACCCAGCGCATCTATTTCTTCGCATTCAATGCCAGCAATTTCGGCATGGGTTCCGCGCTTGCTGTGCTGCTTATTCTGATCATCACTGTGATATCGCTCATCCAGTTGGTCGTACTTCGTAAGAGGGAGGACATTTACTGATGGCACGCAGAAAGATCAAAAAAATTCTCGGCTCCCTGGCGCTGTTTGCCGCGACGGCAATCTTTTGGCTGCCGATTTATTACTTCGTAATCGGCGCGTTCAAGGCGCGCACGAATATCGTCAAATTCCCCCTGGTCATCAATGCCGATATGTTCACGCTGGAAAACTTCACCTACGCCATTCGCAGAATGAAGTTATTCGAGGCGCTGGGCAACACCGGCTTTATCACAGTGGTATCGCTTCTGATTGTCGTCATCTGCGGCTCTTTGGCGGGCTTCGCCATAGCGCGCATCCAACACAAGGCGTTCCGGGCGTTCTATTCCGCCGTCGTGGCGCTGATGGTGGTGCCCTTTATCGGCGCGCTGATTCCCATTGTGGTGCTCATCCGAGATATGGGGCTGTATGGGTCGCTGTGGGGCAATGTGCTGATTCAGGCGGCATGGAATTTGCCATTTTCCATCTTCCTGTACACGGGCTTCATGCGCTCCCTGCCCAAGGAACTTGAAGAAGCGGCCTACATAGACGGCTGCAGCACGCTGCGCGTGTACGGCAATATCTTCCTGCCGCTTCTCAAGCCCGTGACCGCTACCTGCTGCATCCGCGCCGGCATCGGCATCTGGAACGACTATCTGGTCAGCGCTTCGCTGCTCAACAGCGTGCGCCAGCCGACGCTGATGGTGGCCATCTATTCGTTCTTTGGCCAATACGTATCTGAATACGGCTATGCCTTCGCGGGCATTATCATGGCCTCGCTGCCAATTATCATCCTGTTTATCTTCCTGCAGAAAT
>CAJFUU010000003.1 GCA_904420265.1 uncultured Clostridia bacterium | reverse complement strand
TACGAACGTTACGGTTCCGCAGTGATATGCCTTGGTTGCGGAACCCCGATGCGGCGGGGCGCTTATAATGCACCACGGGAGGGATGAAAATGGCAGACAACGAAGGACTTCGCGACCTTGCGTCTGATCTGATGCTGGGGCGCGTGCGCAAAAACAGCTACACGCAGGGTGGAAACCGCAAATACTTCTTCGGCAAGCCGGACAACACGCCGGGAAACACCACGCAGAAGGGGTATTCGGACTGCTCCAGCGCCGTGCAGGCGGCGATTCAGGCGGCGGCGGGAATCGACATCGGTTCCAACACCAACGCCCAAATCAAAAACCGCGCCAACGGCGTTGTGGTCGATGAAACCAGCGGTTACTACCCGGACGAAAGCAAACTCCTGCCCGGCGACTGTCTGTATTTCAAGGGCAACACCAGCCACACGCTGGACGTTGGCCATGTGGAAATGTACGTCGGGGGCGGCCAGTGCTGCGGTCACGGCAGCGGTACCGGTCCCACCGTCAAAAATCTGCGCGAATACTGCAAAAGCCGTGCCACCAGCAAGCGGAGGTACTTCATGGCCATCCGCTGGATTGCCGACCAGGGCGACGGCGGCGTGCCGGACGAGGACAGCACGCTGGGTTCACGGTTGCTTAAGCGCGGCAGCTCGGGCACGGACGTGCGCGATTTGCAAACGTACCTTCTGGAACTGGGCTATGAACTGCCCAAATACGGCGCGGATGGTTATTATGGCGCGGAAACGGAAGAGGCGGTTAAGCAATTCCAGCGCGCCCACGACCTGGACGCAGACGGCGACTACGGCCCCTTGACCCATGCGGCGCTGATGGCGGCGCTGGACGCTCTCAATGGCGACGCCCCCACGGATGAGGACGACGGCGACACACAGCCTGCCGTTCCAATCGTGGCCATTACCGGCGGCAGCGTCTACGCGCGCAAGGGCCCGGACACCAGCTACGGCATCATCACCATTGTCCACGAGGGCGAAACCTATCCGCATATCGCCACGGCGCGCAACGGCTGGTACTGCATCGCCATTGACGACACCACAGCCTGGGTTTCCAACAAGTACAGCGTTTTGCAGGAGAACGAAATACAGGAGGCATAGCGTGAGCGATACGATTATCGTGGCGCTGATCACCGGCGGGCTGTCTTTGATCGGCTCGCTGGTGGCTCAGCGCCGCCAGACCGATTTAACCATTTATCGCATTGACCAACTCGAAAAAAAGGTGGACGAGCATAACGGCGTGGTTGTGCGCACCACGCGCCTGGAGGGCCGCATGACGGAGGCGGAACACGACATCCGCGACCTCAAGGGAAAAGGCATCTGAACGACGCGCCCCGGCAATCCCGCCATCGCCCCTCAAGGTCGGATGCCCCGGTCGAAAACCCTTTGCCGGACAAGCATTCTTCCCTAAGCGAATCCGCACAAACGGATACCACTCGCTTTCCCCTCGCCCCTTTCCAGGCGCATATCCAATCGCGCACCTGACCGCCCCGCCGGATAGGCTATCCGTTCCATAGCGGATGCGCCCGCGCAGGCCAACGCCATCCAACATCCCCTTGTCAGACGGCCTATCTGTCCCATAAGCGATATGCCCCTGTAAACCAATACCGGCTTGCTCTCCCCTCGTCCCTTTCCGGACGCATACCCAATCGCGTACCCGACCCCGCCGGATAGGCTATCCATTCCATAGCGGATGCGGCCGCGCAGGCCAATACATACCAACCCCCTCGCCAGACGGCCTGTCTGTGCCATACGATATGCCCCTGCAGACCAATTCCAGCCCTCTCTCCCCTCGCCCCTTTCCAGGCGCATACCCAATCGCGTATCCAAACGCCCCGCCAGATAAGCCATCCGTTCCATAGCGAATGTGCTCGCATAGGCCAATACATATCAAAATCCCCTCGCCAGACGGTCTATCCGTCCCATAGAGGTATGCTCCTGTAAACCAATACCGGCTCGTTCTTGCCTCGCCCCTTTCCAGGTGCATACCCAATCGCGCACCCCACCGCCTCGCCGGATAGGCCATCCATTCCATAGCGGATGCGTCCGCGCAGGCCAATGCATACCAAAATCCCCTCGCCAGACGGCCTGTCCGTCCCATACGGTATGCTCCTGCAAACCAATACCGCTCGCTCTCCCCTCGCCCCTTTCCAGGTGCATACCCAATCGCGCACCTGACCGCCCTGCCGGATAGGCTATCCATCCCATAGTGATATGCCAAGGTTCTCTCTTCAACCGCCCCTCGCAGGACAAATTCCCTCCCAAATCCCCCCAGATGAGTCATCCGCTCCGTAGTAATATATCCGCGCAAATCAATGCCAGTTCGCTCTCGCCCCGCCCCCCGCAAGGCGAATCCCGACGGCCCCCTTTGCCGGACGAAATATCCGCCCTAAATGGCGGGCCAAAGCCCATCTTTGCGGAATTTGCATGGGGCGCAAAGGCTCGCATAACTTGTCTGGAAGCACAGGATGCGCCCAAGGCCAGGGTGACAAAGGCAAATCGCTTTGCAACCTTGGCGGCAATCCGCCGTGAAGCGGGAATAAATACAATTGAACGGAGGAAAAAATATGCGAAAGAACAAATGCGTCGCTCTGACGGCGCTGACCATGGCGCTCATGCGCGTTCCCGCGCTGGCAGAGGCTGATGTGGAAACCCCGCCGGCCGGCTACGATTGGGCGTATCTGGGCACAGTCGCCGGCGCCGCCGCGGCGGTTCTGCTGATTGTGCAGTACACAAAATCCGGGTTGGATAAACTCGTAAAAATCCCTACGCGGCTGTACGTTTACATACTCTCGCTGGCAATTCTCATATGCGCGCGCCTGTTTGGCGGCGATCTTGCCTGGCAGGATGCGCCGCTTCTGGCCATCAATGCCGTGGTGGTGGCGACCAGCGCCATGGGCGCCTATGAAATGACCTATCAAAAAGCCGACGCAGCCAAAAAGGACGCGGACTAAAGCACGTGGGTCGCGGCCGTCGGGCAGGACATGTCCGGCGGCACGGCCCGTCAAAACCGTATTGCAGGCGGCCTGAAATCATGACCACCGGCCAAGCCAGTGGTTTGACAAGGCCCTATAGGGCATGATGCCGGCACATGCGCCAACTCTCCTGGATGCTGCTCAAAGCATCTCTATGCGTCAGGTTTCCCGCAGCGCATTTCCCGCTTGTTGGAAGAGCGTTTGACAATTCCGGGCAGCGCTATATGCTCTCCGGAATCCCCGCTCCAAGCGGGGCGTTGTACAATCAAATCCGCCGATATGCGCGGCGGATTTGTGGTATTTTCCGGAGGCAAAGCAATTTTGCCGGAAGAAAAATGCCGGTGGCGCAAGCCCCAAGGCGTCTTTCCCTGTTGCGCCTGCGCCAGATGCGGCTTTTGCGTTTACAGGCCTTGCGCGCGTATAAACTGCGCCACTTCGTGCGCCTGCGCATTGGGCGAACTTTCCAACGCGTCCGCCATGGGTTCGGAGCCAAAGCGGCAACCAAGCAACCGCTGGCGGATTTCCTCGGGCAATTCCGTATCCAGCGCGTCGGAATAGACCTTTACATCCTCCACGCGCGTATGCCGCAGCGTCAGAAGAAGCTGCACATTGCCCCAGGGGAAACGGTTTTCAATCTCCAGGTCAAAGCGCGGCGTTTCGCCCAGGCGCCACTCCCAGGAGGCGTGTTTCTGCACATACGGCTCAATTTCCGCCCAGGGCAGATCGCCGGTTTCCAGCGCCGCGTAGTCGCCGTACTGGCGCGCATAGGCCTCCACCACCGCCTGGCGCAGCATGTCTGTGGTCAAATCCGGGCGAAACTGCGAAAGGTTGCACACTCGCGAACGCACCGATTTGGTGCCCTTGGAGACGAGTTTGCGCGGGTCCACGCGCAGATAATCGCTCAGTTTTCCCAGATCGGCGTTCACCAGCAGCGTGCCGTGGTGCTGCTGAACGTATCTGCGCTTGCAAAAGGCATTGCCGGAAAACTTGCGGCCGTCGGCGGTCAGGTCGTTGCGGCCGGTAAATTCGCAGGGGATGCCCAGGGAGCGCACCGCTTCGAGAATCAACCCCAATTGGCGCTCTTGATCGTAGCGCTCGGTACCGGCGATGAAGGAAAAATTGAGATTTCCCCGGTCGTGATAGACCGCCCCGCCGCCGGTGATGCGGCGCACGAGTTGGACGCCGTCGCGCTCCATATCCTCCAGCGCGCACTCTGCCCACGGGTTTTGATTGCGGCCAATGATGACGGCCCGGTCGTTAATATAAAAATACAGCGCCATTTCATCCGGGGCAATGTGCTCCAGGAACCACTCGTCCGTGCCCAGGTTTTTCCAGCCGTCGCCGGAAGTGGAGATATAAAGGTAGTTTTTCATGTCCGTCCCTCGCTTTTGGAAGACGGCGCGCGCCGTCTCTGCGTTGCCCGGTCAGGGCGTCCTTTGATTATAGGGCATCGCTGCGGGCAAATCAAGTCCGCGCGAGGCTCCTTTGTTAAAAACATGCGCATATCTTGACAACAGCGCGCGCTTCGGCTACAATAGCATCATTGAGGTTAGTTTTTTCTAACCAACTGCGCGCCTTTGCGCGGGGAGAGGTGCGCATTTTCAAGCTTATTTGTTAGTTTACACTAACAAACGCATGTGGAAAGGAGGCTCTTCCATGCTCGAACAGGTGCTGGTGACCCATTGCGCGCCGACGCTTGCGCGCTTAAAGCCCGGCAGCATTTTCACGCTTCCCTGTGATGGCCTGCGCGAAATCAGCGCCGAAATGCGCGCGTTGCGGGCCGAGCTGCTGCCCAAGGGCGTGGTTTTGACGGTATTGGGCCGCCGCGGGCAGGGCGCGATTTTTTACCTGTATCGCCCCGGCGAATTGGAGCGCATCCTTTCTGCACCGGCGACGCAGGGCTTTCTGCGCCGTTGCGGCTACGGGGAATTTTCCCTGCCGGCGGTTTTGCGCGTGTTGCGCGCGCGCCTGCGCGGTTCGGAGGATTTTCCGCACGAAATCGGCGTGTTTCTGGGCTATCCGCTTGCGGATGTGGTCGCCTTTATCCGCAACGCCGGCCGGAATTGCCTTTTCTGTGGTTGCTGGAAGGTGTATTCCGATGCGCGGGGCGCAACGCTCGCCTTCGCGCGCTTTCGCAAATGCAAGGAGGTGTATGCGCGCCTCTTTCAGTCCGGCTGTCCCCTGTCGCGCCTGACAGTGGGCGCCAAAACGGCAACATGAAGGGAGATTTGTTTCTATGAGCAAGGTAGCGGTAGTGTACTGGAGCGGAACGGGCAACACCCAGGCCATGGCTGAAGCGGTGGCGCAGGCCGCGGGCGCGGACCTGTTTACGGCCGCAGATTTTTCCGCCGACATGGCAGACGGCTACGACGCCATCGGTTTTGGCTGTCCTTCGATGGGCTCCGAGCAGCTTGAAGAAAGCGAATTTGAGCCGATGTTTGAAGCCTGCAAGGCCCGCCTGGCCGGCAAGCGCATCGGATTGTTCGGCTCTTACGGCTGGGGCGACGGCGAGTGGATGCGCAACTGGGAGGCCGATTGCCAAGCGCTGGGCGCCGCGTTGGTTTCTGAAAGCGTCATCTGCCAAGAGACCCCGGATGATGAAGCCCTGTCCGCCTGCGAAGCGCTGGGCCAGGCCCTCAAGGGCGCGTAAGCGCACCAAAACAAGGCGCGCCTTCCTCAGAACGCGCGCCATAGGCGGCCGTCTGCGGGCGGCCGCCGTTTTCAATTTGTTGCCGGGAAACCGCGCCGTCGGCTTCCCATCGTTTTCTCAACCGCCACCGGCTTTGATTTCGCCATGCCGGTTTAAGGCGCATACTTGTCGCCAGAATCTCCGCGGGCAGAAGTCCACGGCGTTGTGCGCGTTCTTTGCGTTTGCGCTCTGAAAGGCCCGAGGCTTGGTTTTGCCCATTCAAACGAGCCGCCGTTGCGCCTGCCTGCGAAACAGCGCCTATATTAAACGCTCCCTGCGCAAAGTTTCCGCCTTGGCGAGCGCGCCGGCCTCGCGCTCGTTTTCTTCTCCGGCCTATCGTTTCTGCGTACCCCGCTTCCGGCCGGCGCTTCTTTCCGGGGCCGGGTCGGTCAGTCCCTCCACTTCGCCGCAGGCAACCGCCCAGATATAAAGGCTGGCCACGCTGCCATAGGGAGAAAATCGCCTGCGGTAGCGCTCGAAGCGGGCGCGGTCGATTTCGCGATGCCGGTAGAGCATGCGCAATCCACGGCGGATGGCAAGGTCGTCGTAGCTGAATACATCCGGGCGCTCAAGGCAGAACAACAAAATCATCTCCGCCGTCCATACGCCGACGCCCTTGAGGGCGGTAAGGGCGGCGATGGCCTGCGCGTCGTCCATGTTGCGCACGGCCTCGATGTCAAACGCTCCAGAGCGCACGCGCCCGGCAAAATCGCAGATATACGACGCCTTGCGAAAGCTCATGCCCAGCCCTTGCAGCCTTTCCACACCCGCCGCGTACACGGTTTCGACGTTCACCTCGCCCAGCGCCGCCTGCATTCTCTCCCAGATGGTGGCGTGGGCGCGCATGGAAATCTGCTGGCCGACAATCTGATGGACGACCGATGTAAACAGGTCAGGATCAACGGCACGCTCGATGTGCCCAACGCGCTCAATGACCGCGCCGAGTTTTTGATCGCAGCGCTTGAGATAGTCCGTTTCCTTTTCTCCGTATTGGAAAACCATCGCCATCGCCTCCCAATATCGCCTTTGAAAGCATTATACCATAAATATCCCTGACGCGTACCCCGCATGGAAACTTTCCCTTTCGGCAAGTCCTCGGGCGCGCCAAAACATACGGCCGCTTTTACAGGCGAAAGAAGCGGACAAATTCACCCTGCACCGCTCGCGCCGGAACCGCTCCCTTGGAGCGGATGAAAGCATGCCGCCATCCCGATGCGCGGCATGATGCGGGTTCCATGCAGCGCACCGGCATACGCGTTCCCCCGGCAGCGAGCTCCCAACGGCAGAAAAAGCCGCGCGGCGTTTCATGTACATACTGGTTTTTGGAAAACAGGCGTCCGTACAGGAGGTTTCCTGGCGGCTTTTGCGCCCTATCGCAATTGCGCCGGCAGCGCAAAGCGCACATATCTTGCCGCAGCACATCAAAACGCGGACATGAAAACGCCCATGTCCGCGAAATGCCGGTACCGCCCTCATTCAAGAATATTCCCGGGCCTCTTTTCCGCCCCTAGGCGGTTTGGGCCTGGTCAACGCGGCGCCGCGCGCCCCTCCGTCGAATCCGCGCCGTCCATATAAATACAGCAAAGCGGGCCGTCAAATCCGGCGGTTTCCCCGCGCAAACAGCCATGGCTTGCGCGGGCGGTCGTCGCGATAGGCGAAACCCGCTTCCTTGTTCGTTTACAGCCTTTGCCGGCGTTCAAAGAGGGTGCCCACGCCTGGCGCGCCATCCTTCAGCCCTCCCGCGCCTCGATTTTGAAAATATTGATCACGTCCACATCCGGGCAACAGAAGGCAAAGGAGCCGTCCGACCGGTCGGGCAACTTGCCGCCGTAGCGCAGCGTTTCCACAAAGGGAAACGCCACATGCATGGCCAATGGACACAGCTTGCCGCGGTCGGCGTCAAAATCGAAACTGTCGCCGATTTTGTGTCCACGGTGGCAGCGCTCGCATCCCTTTTGGCCGACCAACGTAATGGTGATTTTGGGCCTTTTCATCGCGGTGCGCCTCAAATTTTGATTTCGCCCATGTCGCGCGCCTCATGGCCGGCCAGCACGGGATCCACCTCTTTGCAAACGAAGTTCTCCGTTTGCTCGGCGGCGCGGCCGGTGTAGTTTTCCGGGGCGAGCAGCTGGGTCAGGTGGTCGTGATCCATGGGGAAAGCCGGGTCGGCGGCGATGCGCTCCATCAGGTCGCTCTCCATGCCTTCCTGCTTCATGCGGGCGGCCGCGGCCTGCGAATGGACGCGGATGCGCTCGTGCAATTCCTGGCGGTCACCGCCCAGGCGCACGCCTTCCATGAGGATGGCCTCGGTGGCCATGAAGGGCAAATTCTCCATGACGCGCTTGGAAATCATCGCCGGATAGACCACCATGCCGCCGGCGATGTTCGCGTACAGTTCCAGCACCGCGTCCGTGGCCAGGAAGGCCTCGGGCAACGAAAGCCGGCGGTTGGCGCTGTCGTCCAGCGTGCGCTCGAACCACTGGGTGGCAGCGGTCATC
>CAJFUU010000002.1 GCA_904420265.1 uncultured Clostridia bacterium | reverse complement strand
GGATGATGTCGATGCCGTTTTTGATCGACAGGCGCACGAACTCTTCCACCACGTCGTCCGCATAGTGCTTGTAGCCGAGAATGTTCTGGCCGCGGAAGAGCATTTGCAGCTTGGAGTTGGGCAGGGCCTTGCGCAGCTTGCGCAGGCGCTCCCACGGGTCTTCATTCAGGAAGCGCAGGCAGCTGTCGAACGTGGCGCCGCCCCAGCACTCCAGGGAATAGTAGCCGATTTTGTCGAGAATTTCGCAGGCAGGCAGCATGTCCTCGGTGCGCATGCGCGTCGCGGCCTGGGACTGGTGCGCGTCGCGAAGAATGGTATCGGTAATCATAACCTTCGCCATGGTCTTTACCTCCTTGTAGTGTTAATACCCCGCGCGGGGCGGGCCGAATCAGCCAAACAGGGCGATGAACACACCCGCCGCTACCGCCGAACCGATGACGCCGGCCACGTTCGGACCCATAGCGTGCATCAGCAGGAAGTTGCCGGGATTTTCGCGCTGCGCCTCCTTCTGGGAAACGCGCGCCGCCATCGGCACCGCAGAAACGCCCGCCGAGCCGATGAGGGGGTTGATCTTGCCGCCGGTTAACTTGCACATCAGCTTGCCCAGCAGCACGCCGCCCGCGGTACCGCCCATAAAGGCGATTACGCCCAGCAGCAGAATCTTGATGGTGTTCCAGGTCAGGAACGTGGAACCCCTTGTCGTCGCGCCGACGGTGAGGCCCAGGAAGATGGTGACAATGTTCATCAATTCGTTCTGCGCGGTCTTGGAAAGGCGCTCGGTCACGCCGGAGACGCGCAGGAGGTTTCCGAACATCAGCATACCCACCAGCGGAGCCGCCGAGGGCAACAGCAGCGATACCACGATGGTCACCGCAATGGGGAAAATCACCAGTTCGCGCTTGCTGACCGGGCGGAGCTGCTTCATGACAATGGCGCGCTCTTTCTTGGTGGTAAGCAGGCGCATGATGGGCGGCTGAATAACCGGCACCAGCGCCATATAGCTATACGCCGCCACCGCAATCGCACCCAAGAGGTGCGGGGCCAGTTTGGTGGTGACGAAGATGGCCGTGGGGCCGTCCGCGCCGCCGATGATGCCGATGGCCGCGCCCTCCGCCGACGTAAAGCCAAACAGGCGCGCCAGGATAAAGGCGATATAGATGCCCAACTGCGCCGCCGCGCCCAGCAAAAGCGACTTGGGGTTGGCAATCAGGGGAGCAAAGTCGGTCATCGCGCCCACGCCCATGAAAATCAGCGGCGGGTAGATGCCCAGTTTCACGCCCTGATAGAGATAGTAGAACAGGCCGCCGTTGGCGTCTGCCACCTGGTACAAATCGCGGAAATAGCGCGTGCAGGTGGGCAGCGCCGCGTCAAAGCCCGCGGCCAGCGCTTCGGCCTCGGTGGTAAACACCTGGCCGCCGACATCCCAGAACATCTTGGAAACCAGCGTGACATCCTTGCCGTAGGGAGCGGCATAGCTTTGCGCCTCTTGCAGCGTTGCAAAGTATTTAAAGCTGGGCTCGTCCATCAGGCCGCCCAGCGGCAGGTTTGCCAGCAGCATGCCAAAGGCGATCGGCAGCAAAAGCAACGGCTCAAAGCCCCTGACAATGGCCAGATACAAAAGCACGCAGGCAACCGCAATCATTACATACTGCCGCCATTCGCCGTTGGCAATGCCGGTGGATTCCCAGATCGCAACCATACCGTTAAGGAAGTTGATGCTTGAGGTTTCCTCAGCTTCCTGCACTTCAATCACGCGCTTTGTGCCTCCGGCAAAGTCCGTTTCACCGTTGGCGGCGGCCAAATCGCGCTCCAGCATATCCTGCGGCGCTTCATCCACATCGGGCGCGTCCGTATTTTCCACTTCTTCGCTCGCCGGCGCAGCGGCGGCGTCTTGCATCGTATTTGCGCCAATCGCATCCTCGGCAAAGGCCCAGGCGATCAGCAGAGAAAACAACACCAGCATGCACACCAGCGCGCGTGCAGGCTTGACCTTTTTAAGCATGACAACCTCCCACGTAAACAATTTGTAAATGCCGGACGGCCCGGGCGGCAGGTTTCCCTGCCGTCCTTGCCGCCGGCAAAACACACCGAGCAAGGGCACGCGCCCTGCAAAACCGTTCTTTCTCTTGAGAAACATGCGCGACCAATGCGCTGCGGCGAAACGCTTTTGAGCCGCTCAAATCAGCCTGGAAAAGCGATTGCCGCAGCACAGGCACACGGCGAAAGCAGGCACGCGCAATCGCCCGGGCGCCTAGTTCATCGTGAGCAGCACGTCGCCGGAATTGACCGTGGCGCCCTTGCTGATCGCGATGCCCGCGATTACGCCGTCGCGCGCAGCCAGGATTTCGTTTTCCATCTTCATGGCCTCGAGAATGAGCAGCACGTCGCCCTTTTTCACAGACTGGCCGGCAGACACGCATACATCGAGAATATTTCCGGGCATCGGGGCCTTGACCGGTTCGCCGCCGGCAACGGGCGCCGGGGCGGGCGCGGCAGCCGGCGCGGGAGCGGGCGCAGCCTGCGGGGCCGGAGCGGGCGCCGGGGCGGGCGCAGGAGCAGCAGCCGGGGCCGGAGCCGGGGCAACGGGCGCCGGGGCGGGCGCGCTCGCGTATACGGGCGCGGCGCCGATTTCTTCAACTTCAACCTGATAGGCCTGGCCGTTTACGGTAATAGAGAACTTGCGCATAACTGTTCCTCCTAAAATTATTCTCAGTTGCGGTCAGAAGCGATAGACCTGTTCGGCGCGCGCAGCGCGATTCCAGGCGGTAACGCGGCGAATGGAGCGGATAGCCAGCGGCTTGCCCGCGCTGTCCATAGCGGCGATTGCCGCGGCGATGACGGCCACCACCTGCGGATCCACGCCCTGCTCTACGACCATCGGCGCGGCCACCGGCGCGGGAGCCGCAGCCGCGGCGGGCGCGGGCGCTTCGGGCGCCTTTTGCCCGCTGTGCCGGTCGTGGAACAACCCTGCCAGGATATACACAAAGACAATGAGGATGATCAGGCCCAGAAAGACAATGACCAGCCCAATGCCCGTGACCGAAATGGCTTCGTTAAAAATGCTCATCGAACCCCTCCCCTTACAGCGGCATATTGCCGTGCTTCTTGGCGGGCTTCGTATCGCGCTTGCCCGCGAGCATCTCCACGGCTGCGCAGAGCATCTGGCGGGTGGCGGCGGGCTCGATTACGTCGTCGACATAGCCCTGCTTGGCAGCGTTGACCGCATCGGCCACATCGTCCATGTAGCGCTGTTCCAATTCAGCGCGCTTGGCATACGGGTCGTCGGCATCCTTCATTTCATCCGCGTAGAGAAGCTGCGCGGCAATGGGCGCACTCACGGCGGAGAACACGCTGCCCGGCCAGGCGTAGACCACGTCGGCCGCGGCGCGGGAAGCCATGGCCGCATAGCTCATGCCAATGGCCTGTCCCGTAACCAGCGCGATGCGCGGCGTGCTCGCCTCGCTCAGCGCGAACAGAAGCTGCGCGCCCGCGCGGGAAAGTTCGCCCTGCGGCGCGGTGGAAATCTTCATGCCCATCGAATCCACAACCGAGATGATGGGAATGGAGAAACAGTCGCAGAAGGAAGCGAAGCGCGCCGCCTTCTTGCAGCCGTACACCGTCAACCGGCCTTCGTCCTTGGAGGGCTGGTTGGCGATAAAGCCCACGGTCGTGCCGCCGATTTTGCCCAGCGCCGTAACCATGGACGGCGCAAATTCTTCGCCCATTTCAACAATATCACCCAGATCGGCCACGGCGCGCAGCACTTCGCGCACATCCGAAACGGTATCAATGGTTTCAAACTGCGCCAGAGTGCGGTTGGTGTCGTCCATGGGCAGATCCACGGCTTCGTCCAGGTTGTTGGCCGGCAACATGGCCGCAATCTTGCGTGCCATGGCAATGGCCTCTTCGTCGGTCTCGGCGGTGAGCTGGGCCATGCCCGAGCGCACGGAAGCGGCCGCGCCGCCGATGGTTTCCATGTCCAGCTGCTTGCCGGCAGCCGCGGAAACTACCTGCGGGCCGTTGACAAACAGGCTGCCGTTCTTGCTCATGATTACAAAATCGCTCATGCCGGCAATGGCAGAGGCAATGCCGCCGCACTGGCCCAGCACCAGAGCAATCTGCGGCACCACGCCCGAAAGCGCGCTCACGCGCCCCGCCATCATGGCGTAAGCGTTCATAGCGTCCAGTCCCTCGTCCAGACGCGCGCCGGCGGTGTCAAGAATGGCGATCAACGGCGAGCCGGTCTTTTCGGCCAGCTCCATCACCTTGAGCACCTTCCTGGCATGCAGCGCGCCGACCGAACCGCCCTTGACGGTGAAGTCCTGCGCGTAGACGTAGACCGGCTTTTCGTCGATCAGGCCGTAGCCCGTGACGACGCCGGCGTCCTGATTGAGCACATCCAGTTCGACAAAACTCGACGCATCCAACAGCAGCGCCACGCGCTCGCGCGCCAGCAGCTTCCCGGCCTTTTTCTGCTTGGCGCAAAGGTCGGGATCGCCTTTGAGGATCGACAGTTTGCGCTCACGAACGACGGGCAAATTGCGTTCCACACTCATATTTTTCCCTCCACAACTTTATTGGATACAGGTTTATAAACTCAATCACACCCAACTTAACTCTTTCTCCGCTTTTTCCTTTTTTCCTGCCGTTTGCCGCGTTAATTTTCGCCGCATTTTGCCTTTCTGTCGGGAATGAATCACGTTTCCGTCACAATGTTGTCGTTTGAGTATTGACGTACATTCTGCTATAATGAATATATATAAGAGGAAAATCAACGGCTTTGGCAGGTGAAATACATGCGCGAATTCAATCGGCTCCGCCTCCAGCTTTTTGCCCGCAGGGGCGGCCGGAATTACATGATGCGCTCGGAAAAGCGCCCCAGTTACAACAGCGCGCCCAGGCCCCGGCCGGTGCGAAAGCGGCGCACGCACCATGGCTATCTGGTGCTGACGTTGCTGGTGTCCATCCTTTTATGGCCGGTGGGCCTGTTTCTGATTTGGAACCGGCGGCTGCGCTGCGGCGCGGGCGGCAAGCTGCTGTGGAGCGTCGCCACGCTGGTGGTGTTCTGCGGCCTGGCGCTGGCGCTTTTGAATGCGCCTACCTCCAACCCTGACCTGCAGCGCTTCCAGGACGGCGCCAACGACTTTATCACCATGGTGCGGGCGGACGCGCAAATTGCCTGGGAGACGTTCGCGGAGCGCTCTGGCGACGCCATGGGCAACATGCGCACCGTGGGTTGTTCCGTGGGCAACTTCCTGTTGACCAAGGCCGCCGACGGCATCGACGAAGGCGTGCGCATCGCCCAGGATGTGCGCAACTGGGCCTCGGGCCTGCTGGGCGGCGCCGACGACGCCTCGCAGGATGTTTCCCGGGAGACGCAAGGCGGCGATATTGCGGCAAGCGCTTCTCCTGAACCGTCGCCGGGCATTACGCCCTCCCCCATGCCGGACGCCTCCGCCGCGCCTTCCGCAACGGCGGACGCTGCCGGGGCCGAGCCGGCGCAAGTCGCCGCTTCCGGGCTTTCGCTGATTCAGGCGGCACTGCGCGGCGGAGAGGAAGCCGAGGCGAGCCCGACGCCCGACGCATCCGCAGACGTTTACCCCACGCCGACGGCCCGCGCGCGTTCTTCTGCCTCCGACGCGCCCGACGCATCCAACGTCGAATCTGAAGCCCCCGACGCGTCGGCGACGCCAAATGCCGCCGCGGCAACAACGCCCCAGCCTGCGCCCGCCGTGGAGCCGGCCCCCGTCAGTGGCGACGAGGCCGCCGTCGAACCCAAACCGGCCGGGGAATTTACGGTTTATCACACCAGTGGCGGAAGTTGGTATCACACCACTGAAAACTGCTCCGGCATGCGCGGCGCGCAGGCGTATACGCTGGCCGAATCCGTGGCCGACGGCTTCGAACCCTGCTCGCGCTGCGACGCGCCCGCCGCTGAACTTGTTGAAAATGAAGACGTAGTCTGGGCCGATGAGGCCGCCGTCTATCACGTCAGCGACGAATGCCCCGATTTTTCCGGCACGGCGACGCTGATGACGCGCGAAGAAGCCGAGCAGGCGGTCTACGCCCCCTGCGAGCGCTGCGCGGCGGCCACCACCGTGGTACCCGTTCCCTCTTCTTCTGCGGAACCGACGGATACGGATGGCGAAACGGTTTCGGCAAACGCGGATACGGCTACCGAGGCCAAGCGCATGGAACTTGCGCGCGACGTTACAGTTTACTTCTACGACGGTTCAGTGGGCTATCACGCCGAGAGCACTTGCTACGGCATGCGCGGCGCGCCCGCGCGCACGCTTTACGAAGCCATCGAAATGGGCAAGCGCGCCTGCAGTTCCTGCAACCCGCCGACGCTGGAGGATCTGGGATAAACGCGGGAACAGACTTCTTGCTTTGTATGACGGCTGCGGAAAATTCTCCGCAGCCGTCGTGTTTATAAAGCGATTCTTCCTTTTATAACCGTCCTCTGTTGCCGGCGCGCGGGCAAAGGCAACTGCGCTACGGGCGAAGGCAAAGTCCATCGGAAAAAGCGGTCACATTGCCCATACGCAGTGAAATGAATGGGGCGAACCGATGTGCAGGAAGCGCTCGGTATTATTTGGGGGCCAAATTGCAGTGAAAGTTCTGTTTGGGCTTGCATAAAACCATTGAACAACCTTTCGATGCCGGTGTCGACCGTGTGGATAGCAGCCATAAATCATACGAGACGGTCATGGATATTTATACGCGCCTGCGCCCATCGCGGCTCCAAGAATCCCGCTGGGCATGCGGTTTCGAAAAAGGCGCTCCCAAATTTAAACGCCCGGTCAGGCGATTTCCAATGCGGAGATACAACCGCCCTGAAAATAAAGTTATACTTTTATCTACAAAACACACGGCAAAACAACGCCGTGTGTTTTCTTATATCAAAAGGAGGATTTCAAATGAAGCCCACT
>CAJFUU010000001.1 GCA_904420265.1 uncultured Clostridia bacterium | reverse complement strand
GTGCCGAATTTTCTCAAACCGGCCAATTTCCTCAATGTTATCCTCCAGTGTTCGATCATCGCCATTTGCGCTGTGGGGGTGACGCAGGTTATCGTTATCAAGGGCATCGACCTGTCTGTGGGCGGAAACGTTACCTTCTGTGGCATGCTCGCCGGGTTATTGCTGGGCATGGGCGTGCCGGTACCGCTGGCGATTCTGGCGGCGCTGGCCGCAGGGCTGTTGATCGGGCTGATTTCCGGCGTGTTGCATGCCTATCTGGAAGTTCCTGCCTTTATCGCCACGCTGGTCATCGGCCAGATTACGCAGGGCGCGTCGTATCTGTTCAACGACGGCCGCTCCTTCGGCGGATTTCCGGAAGGCTACGTGTTCCTCGGCAACGGTTCGCTGTTGGGCATCCCGATTTCCGACTATATCATGGTGGTGTTTGTGTTGGCGGGTATATTTGTAACCACCAAGACGGCAATCGGCACGCACAAGGGCGAAGTGCACATTCTCATGGGAGAAAACGGCGCCGGCAAGTCCACGCTGATGAAAGTGCTGGGCGGCATCATCCCCCCCGGACGAGGGCGAGATCCTGCTCGACGGCGAACGCGTGCAGCCCCGCAACGCCCGCGAAGCGTTGGCGTTGGGCATCGGCTTTATCCATCAGGAGCTGAACTTGTGCGGCAACCTCACCGTAACGGACAATATTTTTATGAGCCGCGAAATTGTGCGCCGGGGCGTAAAGGACAAAAAGGCCATGTGCGCCGAGGCCAAGCGCCTTTTGGAGGAAACGGGCATTCACATTGATCCCAATGTGCTGGTGGCCTGTGCGAAGAAAGCTTATTGGCCCTCGTTGCGCGGTGGTCGGGCACTGCCGCACACAACCAGTTCCGTTTCGATTTTTCGGATGGTAACGGGACGGTTGGGTTCATGCAGGCGCAAGAGAAGCAGATGCACCAATCCACGCGCTTCGTGTTCCAAATCGACGCTGATCGAAGTCAATCGGTAGGGAATACGCAAATGGGCAGCCACATCGGTTTGCCTTAATCGATCAACCCAGCCACATTTTCGGCGCGATAGCCCAGCGCAGCGCGCAGGGCCTCGCGATCCGGCGTGGTGGAAACCAGGGCCTTGCCGTCGCCGCGAATAGACACGCCCTCCAGCTGCGCAGGCACGAGGATGCTGTCAAACGGCGCGCAGGTGATCTCCCCGCCCGGCCAGGCAAGGGTCATGGACTGCGTGGGCGTAACAAAGAGCATGCGCCCGCCCATCAGCGGCATCGCCCCGGAAACGTTCAGGCGCATGAGGTGGAAGTGCTTGTCGCAGATATAGTGCGTCACGCTGCCGCCACGCACAATTTCCGTAACGCCTTCCAGTTTGGGCAGCGCACGGCCAGGCGCGCTTACGCGCAGGGCATCCTCTATGTGCAGCTCCCTCGGCTTGCCATCCGCGCCCACGCGCCCCCAATCCCAGAAGCGGAAAGTGGTGGCGGAGTTTTGCTGGATTTCATAGCAACAGATGCCGCCACCCTGGGCATGCACCGTGCCGGCAGGGATGTAGAACACATCGCCGGGCCGGGCGGTTTCCCAGTGCAGCGCCGCCTCCAGTTCGCCCGCGGACACAATTTCTTCCAGCGGCCGTCCGCCGGTTTCCAGCCCGTAAACCAGCTTTGCGCCTTCCTCGGCCCACAACACGATCCAGGCCTCGCTTTTGCCGGGCCGGCCGTCCTCGTCATCTGGGTGTACCTGCACGGAAAGGCATTCTCTCGCGTCCAGTATCTTCAAAAGCAGGGGCATCTCCGCCCCGCCGCCAGTGAGCGCGCCGCCCCATATTTCGAGCATTTCCGCAAGGTTTTTGCCGGCATACACGCCGTTGCGCACCACGCTTTCACAGCCCGGCAACGCGGAGATTTCCAGGCTTTCGCCGGTGCGCTCATCGGGCGCATCCTTCAAAAACACATCCGAAAGCATCGAGCCGCCCCAGGGCGTTTCCGCGCCGTGGCGGAAATACGGCGTCATCAAAAGCGGATACAACTCCATGCGCTTTCCCTCCTATTCTATGGAAATGCTGGCCGTGCGCCGCATGCCCAGCACATAGTATTCCACCCGGAGCGTGCGCCCCGCGCCGCTTCCCTGCGTAAGCAGCTTGAGGTTCACCTCCGCGCCGGAGCGGGCGGCAATGTCCAGCGATTCGACGCTTTGCGAATACACGGCTACGTCGCCCTCGCCCGGTTCGACCGTAAACGTCAGCCATTCGGCGGCGAACAGGCCGTTGTTGGCGAAGGCCACCGTCACGTCCGTAAGGGTATAGGCGGCGGGGTCTTCGCCTTCCATCTGCGTAAAGGCGCGCGGCGCATGGCCCGTTTGCACCGCCTCGGCGGCGGCCGCGAACGCTTCCGGCTGCTCCTGAGCGGAAACGGCGGCAATTTGCGCCTGCGTTCCCAACGTACCGCCGATGAAGAAAAACGCAATCAGCGCCACCAGCAACACCACGACAACCGAAAGCAGTATGGACAGGGCCTTCATTCGAACCGCTCCTTCCCCTTCCCGGCGCGCTTTTCGCCCGCCGCGCCGGGCCTGACATCTTCTATCTTATCATGCGCGGGCGCGTCTGTCCATATATACGCGCTTTTTTTTCACAATGTAGCCACGGAATGACGATTGCGTTTCCGGGCAAAATGGTATAGAATAACCATTATATCAGTATGGGGTAGAATGCCCCGTGCCCGGGAGGGGTCGTCTATGGGAGAAAAGCTGGTTCTGCTGGACGGATACAGCCTGATGTATCGCGCCTTTCACGCGCTTTCCACCCCCATGACCGCGCCCGACGGCACGCCTACCAACGCCGTACATGGTTTTATGATGATGCTTCTGCGCGTGTTGGACGAGGAAGCGCCCACCGCGGCGCTGGCGGCCTTTGATGTGAGCAAACATACTTTCCGCACCGACCTCTATCCCGAATACAAGGCCAACCGCAAACCCATGCCCGAGGAACTGCGCAGGCAGGACCCAGTGATTCGCGACCTGCTCGCCCGCATGGGCCTTTCCATTGTCGAACGCGAGGGCTTCGAGGCCGACGATATACTCGGAACGCTTTCCCGCCAGTGCGAAGAACGCGGCGTGGAGGCGCTGATCGTCACCGGCGACCGGGATTCGTTCCAGCTTGCCGGAGAAAACACCGCCATACTTTACACCAAGCGCGGCATCGCGGAAACCGAGCGCGTTACGCCCGCGTGGATTCAGGAAACATACGGCGTGACCCCCGCGCAGCTCATCGACGTCAAGGGCCTGATGGGCGACGCTTCCGACAACATCCCCGGCGTTCCCGGCGTGGGCGAAAAAACGGCCCTGCGCCTCGTTTCCCAATACGGCAGCCTGGAAGGCGCGCTCGCGGGCGCGCAGACGGGCGAAAAGGGCAAACTGCGCGAACGCCTGCTGGAAAACGGCGATCTGGCGCGGCTGAGCCGCACATTGGCGACCATCCGCCGCGACGCGCCCGTGGAGTGGGATATGGACCACTGGCGGCTGGATCAACTGGGCGGCGGCTTGCCCCGCCTGCGCGAACTGGGCATGAACCAGGCTGCGCGCAGGCTTTCGCAGGTGGCGAAGGTATCTGCCCCGGCCGCCACGGAGCCGGACAGGCAGGAACGCGCGCAGGACGCGGGCGTGGAAACGCCGGCGGACGCGCAGGCCCTCGCCGCGCGGCTCGCGGAAATTTCACGAACCGCCGGGCGCGTTTCGGTATATATTGGAACGGAGTTTTCCGCCGCTACGGATCAAGCGCGCGTGCGCATGCCCCTGGGCGGCGACCTGATCAATCCCGGCATCAGCGAGGGCGAGGCGCTTCAGGCGGCGCGGCCGCTTCTGACCTGCAGCGCGCCCAAGGCGCTTTACAATGTCAAAGCGCTGGGGGAAATGCTGCGCGAAGTTGGCGAAGACGCCTTCGATACCATGTTGGCGGCCTATGCGCTCAACCCGCAAAGGCCTTCGTTCGCGCTGGAAGCGCTCTGCCAGGAGGCGGGCGTTCCCGGCTATGCGTCCTGCCCGGCCGAAGCGCTGTGGGCGCTTGCCGCCTGGCAACAAAAGCGCCTTGAGGAGGACGAATTAACCGCCATCTACCGCGACATCGAACGGCCGCTGGCGGACGTACTCTACGGCATGGAGCGCGAGGGTTTCCTCATCGACGCGGACGTATTGGAAAATCTGGGCCGCGATTTCCGCGCGCACATTGCCAAATTGGAGGCGGAAATTTATATGCTGGCGGGCGAAAATTTCAATCTCAAATCGCCCAAACAGCTTTCGGAGATACTTTTTGACAAACTCGGCCTGCCAAAACCGCGCAAAACCAACCGCGGTTTTGCCACCACCAGCGCCGAAGCGCTGGAGGCGCTTTCGGAGGATTACCCCATCTGCGCCGTAATTCTCGAATACCGCAAGTACCAAAAGCTGGAAAGCACCTACGTGGGCGCGCTGATCAAGCTGCGCGATGCGAACGGGCGAGTGCATTCCTCGTTCGACCAGACGGCCACGGCCACGGGGCGCATTTCCTCCAACGAGCCGAATTTGCAGAACATCCCCGTGCGCACGGAACTGGGGCGGGAGATCCGCGCCGCGTTTGTGGCCAAGCCGGGTTGCGTTCTGGTGGACGCGGACTATTCGCAGATTGAGCTGCGGGTGCTGGCCCACATGTCCGGAGACGAAACCATGCGTTCCGCCTTCCTGGAGGGGCAGGACATCCACAGCCGCACCGCCGCCGAGGTCTACGGCGTGCCGCTTTCCGAGGTCACCGCGCAGATGCGCTCCGCGGCCAAGGCGGTCAACTTCGGCATTGTCTACGGTATTTCGGATTTTACGCTGGCCAAGAACATCTCGGTCACGCGCGCCGAGGCCCGCGCCTTTATGGAGCGCTACTTCGCCCGCTATCCGCGCGTGAAGCAATTCATGGAAGAGGCTGTGCGCCTGGGCCATGAGCGCGGTTATGCCCGCACGCTGTTGGGGCGGCGGCGCTACCTGCCCGAACTTGCCAGCGGCAACTACAACGTGCGCGCCTTTGGCGAGCGCTGCGCCATGAACAGCCCCATCCAGGGCACGGCGGCAGACATCATCAAACTGGCCATGATCCGCGTGGACAGGGCCCTGCGCGAAGAAAAGCTGCGCGCGCGCCTGATTTTGCAGGTACACGACGAACTGATTGTTGAAGCGCCCGAGGACGAGGCTGAGCGCGTGCGCGCCCTGCTTCGCGAATGCATGGAGGGCGTTATGCGCCTGAGCGTGCCGCTCAGGACAGACATATCCGTGGGGAGGAATTGGCGTGAGTGCAAGTAAACCCTACATTATCGGTTTAACCGGCGGCATCGGCACCGGAAAAAGCGAGGCGGCAAAATTTCTGGCCTCGCTGGGCGCCGTACACCTGGACGCGGACGCGGTTTCCCATGCGCTGACCGCGCCGGACGGCGAGGCGCTTGCGCCTATCCGCGCCGAATTTGGCGACCAGGTGTTTCACGAGGATGGCACGCTTGACCGCCAGGCGCTGGCAGACATTACCTTTGCCGACGACGAGCGCCGCCGCGCCCTGGAAGCTATCCTCCATCCGCGCATACAGCGCGAACTGATGCGCGGCATCGACCGCGCCGCCGAGGAGGGCGCCAAAATCGTCATCCTGGACGTGCCGCTTCTGTTTGAAACGGGCATGGACGCGCTGTGCGATGAAACCTGGGTGCTCTCCACCAATACCGAAACGCAGGTGGCGCGCGTAATGATGCGCGACCACATCGACCGCGAGCGGGCCGAGGCGCGCATCCGCAGCCAAATGCCCAACGAGGAGCGGGAAAAACTGGCCACGCAGGTCATCTCCAGCGAACGGCCCATGGAAAAAACGCAGGCGGAGCTGGCGGCGCTGTATCAACAGACGCTCAAACGCCTGTAAGCGGAGGAAAACGATATGCAAAAGATACGCGACGGGTACGGGCAGCGCCGCGACGCTTATGCGCCGCGCTCCCGCGCCGCAAGAACGCCGGCCCTTCCGCCGCGCGGCCGCGCCTCCGGGCGTTCCCGCGCCGAACGGGAAGCGGCGGCACGCGCCCGTTACATACGGCAAATGCGCGCGCGGCGGCGCAGACGCCGTCTGCTTTTGCTGGCCGGCGTGGCGCTTGTCGCGCTGGTGCTGGCGGGGGCATGGTTCCTCTTGCGTCCGGAAGGCGTAGACATATCGCCGAGTTACCCCGTGCGCTACGAACAGGAAATCCGCACCGCGGCGGCAGAATTCTCTCTGGAGCCCGCCTATGTGGCCTCCGTGGTGCTGGCCGAGTCCAGTTACAACCCCTCCGCCGTTTCCAGCGACGGAGCCATTGGCCTTATGCAAATCATGCCCTCCACCGGCGAATGGATTGCCGGCAAGTTTGGCGATACCTTTACCGTGGAAAGCCTGTATGATCCCGCAGTCAACCTGCGTTACGGCTGCTGGTATTTGCGCTTTTTGCTCGACCGCTATTCCGGCGACATGCGCACGGCTTCCACCGCCTACCACCAGGGCCAGGGCCGCGTGGACGAATGGCTGAAAAATCCCGAATACAGCGAGGATGGCGAAACCCTTTCGGTAATTTCCTCTGCGGTGACCGATACCTATGTAGACAGGATAATGGAGAGTTATGCGCACTATAAAGAAGTTTACTGAGCGCTCCCGCGCCGCGGCGGTTCTGTGCGTGGCGCTGGCGGCGCTGCTGGCCTTTCCCGGCGCGCAGGCGGAAGACGTGTTCGCCCAAGAGGCGCAGGCGTTGCTTGACAGCCAGCAGACGGACTTGCCGGCGGATCTGGAGGTGGGCTATCTCGCCTCCGAAGGGGCGGAAATCAACCCCGTGTATTGCACCGAGCGCGACTTGGTCAGCATCAACCAGCTCGTATTCGAATCCGTGGTGGAGTTGGACGACACGCAAAAGCCCGTGCCCCTGCTGGCCGACAGTTGGACGGTGGAGGGCAATGTGTGGACGTTCAGAATGCGTTCGGGCATCCAATTCCACAACGGCCTGGAATGCCTGGCGCAGGATGTGGTGGCCAGCTATGAATCTTTGCTGGCCGCGGGCAGTTCCAACCCCTATTACGGGCGCCTGACGCTGATTGAATCCATGACGGCGCTGGATTCCCTGACGCTGCAGGTCACCGGCCGCTTTTCGGGCATGATTACGCTTTACGCCATGACCTTTCCGGTGATGGAGCGCAGCACGTTGGCCGACCCCATGCCGCGCGGCACCGGCCCGTACTGGTATATTTCCTATGTTTCCGGCTCGTCCTTCCGCCTGGAGCGCAACCCGCTGTGGTGGAAACAGCAGCCGGAAATTGAAAGCATCAACGGCCGCTGCTATTACAGCACCGCCGAGGCCCTGGAGGCTTTGCAAACCGGGGAAATCAACTGCTTCTCCACGCGCTCCTATTCCGCGGCATTCAACCGCAGGCTGAGCGACTATATGACCGTGGACTACCCAACCGCCACCTATGAACTGCTCGTGCCCAACCTCAGCTCCTCATCGCCCATGTCCGACGTGCTTGTGCGCCGGGCGGTGATGTACGCCATTGACCGCGCCACGCTGGTCTCCAACGCCTATCTGGAAATGGCGCAGCAAAGCGAGGTTCCCATCGCCCCCGGCTCCTGGCTGTATGAAAGCCAGTCCGCCGTGTATTACTACAGCCCGGAGCGCGCTTTGCAACTGCTCAACGAAGCCGGCTGGGAAAACCTTACCGGCACTTCCCGTCTCACGCGCATTGGCGAAGACGGGCTTTTGGAGGACTTGGAAATCCGCATCATCACCTATACCGATTCCCTCTCTTCCGTGCGCAAAAACGCCGCCGAGCAGATTGGCGCCAATTTGAGCGCCGTGGGTTTCAACGTCACGGTGGATACGGGAACGGCCGATCAGGTTGGCGGCGCCATCTCCAGCGGCAGCTATGACCTGGCGCTCATCGGCGTAAACCTCAGCGAAGTTCCCTATCTCGTGCCCCTGCTGACCGAGGGGGGCGAAATCAACTTCTCCGGCGCACATACTCAGGAGATGGACGCGCTGCTTGAGCGCACGCTTACCGCCGCTACCGAAGATGAAATGCTGCAAGCCTACAGCGAACTGCAGCTTTACCTGGTTGACCGCCTGCCCATACTGGGCCTGGCCTTCCGCACCGGTTGCCTGTTGTCCACGCGCCAGTTGGCCGGGCTGAGCGGCTCGCGCGAATATGACGTATACAATGGCCTGGAGTTCGTCTCCAATTAAAATTTGTGCGCAAATTTTTCCGCAGCGCGCCGGGACGTTTATTCGCTCAGGCGCGCAAACATATCTTCAAAGAATTTTTTGTTCTGCTTTTAAAATATATTCCCAACCGTCTCAAGGCAAAATATTTCAAAAGTATTACAAAAATAACGCGTACATGCACATTTAACATTTCAAATGTGAAGGATTTTTTGCCAGTGCGTCGTATTTATATGGCATAGCCTACGTATATCTGACGCATTTTTGCGCAAAAAAGAAGTTTTTTCTAAGGAGACGTGCCATGATGATTGCGAGCAAAAGAGCGCTGAAACGGCGATTGCTTCCACTGCTTCTGGCGGTGGTGCTTATCCTCCTTTCACTGCCGGAATCGGCGCTCGCGGCCACATTTTCGGCCGTCGTCACCGTGCAGAGCATGCCGGTTTACGCCGACGCATCGCTCCGTCAGCAGATTGGCTCTCTGGGCGAGGGCGAAGTCGTGCTCGTAGGGGCGTATCAAAACAACGTAGCGTTGATACGCTACCAGCCCACCGGCGGCGTCGGCTATGCCCGCGTATCGGATATGGCCGCAGTCAGCGATGTGTCCAAGCCGACTACGGTAACGGCTTCCGGCGCGCGGTTTTACAGCAGCGCGGACGCGTCCAGCGCCTATCTGTCCATTGGGCGGGGCATTACGGTGAACGTTCTGTCCACCAGCGGCGAATGGGCGCGCGTTGAATGCCAGGGCTGGGCCGGCTATATGTATACAAGCGCGCTGGCCATTGGCTCGCAGGAAAACCCCGACACCGGCACAGACAACGGCCTGGGCAACGATGTTGTCACCGAAACGTTCACCGCCACCGTAATCGCCCAGAACGCCTATGTCTACGCCAGCCCTTCCACCTCCTCGGCCAGCATGCGCGTGCTCTATGGCCGGCAGTTGACCGTCGTCGCCTACGACGATACCTGGGCTTACGTTTACAACGGCAGCATTTACGGCTACATACCGATCAGCGCCCTCAGCAGGGAATCCGTCGCTACGCCTACGCCCACATCCATTACACCTACCCCCACGCCCACGCCCACGGCCACCAACGACGGAACGGTGATCTACGAAACCTTTACCGCCACCGTAACTGCCCAGAACGCCTATGTCTACGCCAGCCCCTCCACTTCCGCGACCAGAATGCGCGTGCTCTATGGCCGGGTGTTGACCGTCGTCGCCTACGACGATACCTGGGCTTACGTTTACAACGGCAGCATTTACGGCTACATACCGATCAGCGCCCTTACCAGGGGCAGTGGCGCCACGGCCACGCCTGCTCCCACGGCTACGGCCACGCCCGCGCCTACCGCCACCGACGACGGGTCGATGATCTACGAAACCTTTACCGCCACCGTAACCGCCCAGAACGCCTATGTCTACGCCAGTCCTTCCACCTCCTCGGCCAGCATGCGCGTGCTCTATGGCCGGGTGTTGACCGTCGTCGCCTACGACGATACCTGGGCTTACGTTTACAACGGCAGCATTTACGGCTATATACCGATCAGCGCCCTTACCAGAGAGGGCGACGCTACGCCCACGCCTACACCCACGCAGAGTCCGGATGACGGCGTTATCGTCGAAACCTTTACCGCTGTGACTGTGGTCAATACATATGTCTACAGCGAAGCGTCCACATCCTCCTCGCCGTTGGGCGGCATCTACGCCGGCACGCAGGTGACGGTGCACATGTACAACGACGCCTGGGCCTTCATCTCCCTCAACGGCAACTATGGTTTCTGCCCGCTTTCGGTTCTGCAACGCAGCGACGGCGGCAACACTTCCGATCCGCTCGAGGGGTACTACCGCGGCAGCGCCGCCTCCATGATTGTGGCGGATACGACCATGTACGCTGACGACAGCACCGCTTCCAACGCGCTGGCCTCGCTCAGCGCCGGCGACGTGGTCACGGTCACTGCCTACAACGCCCAGTGGGCCTATGTCACCGCCAACGGTCAGAGCGGCTTTGCTCCCCTTCGTTACCTGATTTCCGATGCCAACACGGTCATCACGGAAATGGGCGCCATCGTTACCCGCAACGCGCAGGTCTACGAGGCGAGTATGACTTCCTCGGCTTCGATGGGCTCGGTCTCCCGCGGCGATATACTCACCGTGCTGGCCTACAGCTACAACCGCGACTTTGCTTATGTACGCAATGACAACAACGGCGCAGTGGGCTACATGAGCCTTTCCGCCCTTACCCCTTACGACACCGGCGCTACCTCCACGCCTTCGACGGGAGACGGAATCCCTGCCACCGTCACGGTGGATTCGCTCTATGTTTACCGCGCTCCCTCCACTTCTGCAGACCGCTATGGCATCATCTACAGGGGCGAGGAAGTCGAAGTCCTTGAGTACAACAACACCTGGGCTTACATCACCCGCAACGGCAACTACGGTTACTGCCTGCTTGCCGGCCTTACCCGCACGGAGGACTTGGATCCCTCGGACGGCACGGTGCTGTGCCAGGCGACGGTGGTTTACCCCAACGCTCCCTTCTTCCAGAGCGCCTCTACCAGCAGCGCCTACGTGGGCGTCCCGGTGGGCACGACGGTGGATGTCTATGCGTACAACGAGACCTGGGGCTATGTGAGCATCAACGGGCAGCGCGGCTATATGCTGATTGGCCATCTCAGCCGCAACAGCTACGCGACGCTTTCTTCCGGCTCCTCCGGCAGCGCTGTGCTCAGCCTGCAACAGGCGCTGGAAGCGCTGGGATACTTTGACGGCGTGCCCGCGGGCAACTACAGCTCTCTGACCCAGACTGCCGTGGCCCGCTTCCAGGCCGCCGCGGGCCTGAGCGCCACCGGCGTGGCCGACGAGATTACCCAGCGCATACTCTACGGCGGTTACTCGCCCGCCTCG